>CALMMY010000422.1 GCA_937868695.1 uncultured Comamonadaceae bacterium | reverse complement strand
CGATCAGCTTGGGAAAGTGCCGGAAAAACAGCGTCAGCAGCAGCACCTGGATGTGAGAGCCGTCCACGTCCGCATCGGACAGGATGCACACCTTGCCGTAGCGCAATCCGCTCAGGTCAGGCTGATCCAGGGGGCCGTGCGGATCGACCCCGATGGCCACGGCGATGTCGTGGATTTCGGTGTTGGCAAACAGGCGGTCGCGCTCCACCTCCCAGGTGTTGAGCACCTTGCCGCGCAGGGGCAGCACGGCCTGGTTTTCCTTGTTGCGGCCCATCTTGGCACTGCCGCCTGCCGAGTCGCCCTCGACAAAAAACACCTCGTTGTGCGCCAGGTCGCGGCTTTCGCAATCGGTCAGCTTGCCCGGCAGCACGGCCACGCCCGAGCCCTTGCGCTTTTCCACCTTCTGGCCCGCTTTCTGGCGGGTCTGCGCGGCCTTGATGGCCAGCTCGGCCAGCTTTTTGCCGTATTCCACATGCTGGT
This sequence comes from uncultured Comamonadaceae bacterium, assembly GCA_937868695.1. Lineage (GTDB taxonomy): Bacteria > Pseudomonadota > Gammaproteobacteria > Burkholderiales > Burkholderiaceae_C > UBA2334. Next base: position 2,118 of record CALMMY010000422.1, on the reverse strand, counting down.
TCAGCCACAGCTCCAGCGCAGGCTTGACGAAGCTGGAAACCAGCCGCACCGCATCGCGCGAGTTGAGCCGCTCCTTGATCTGGCCCTGGAACTGCGGGTCCAGCACCTTGGCGCTCAGCACATAGCTGGCGCGGGCAAACACGTCTTCGGGCAGCAGCTTCACGCCCTTGGGGGCCAGCGCATGCAGCTCGATGAAGCCCTTGACGGCCTGGAACAGCCCGTCGCGCAGCCCGCTTTCGTGCGTGCCGCCCGAGGTGGTGGGGATGAGGTTGACATAGCTCTCGCGCACGGGTGCGCCGTCTTCGGTGAAGGCCACGCACCAGGCCGCGCCCTCGCCTTCGGCAAAGCTGTCGTGCCCGCTGTCGGCAGCGCCCTCGCCCTCGAACAGCGGAATGACGGGCTCGCCATGCAGCGTCTGTTGCAGATAGTCGCGCAGGCCGGCCTTGTATTGCCAGGTGGTGGTGTCTTTGGTTTTGTCGTTGACCAGCGTCACGCTCACGCCGGGCATCAGCACGGCCTTGCTGCGCAGCAGGTGAACCAGCTCGGCCATGGGCAACTGGGCCGACTCGAAGTATTTCGCATCGGGCCACACCCGCACCGTGGTGCCCTGCTTGCGGTCGCGGGTCTGGCCTTCGGCCAGCGGGGTTGCCGAAGCCGCCGCGCCCAGCTGGGCGGGCCGCAGCGTCAGCGGCTCCACCACGTCACCGGCGGCAAACACCAGCCGGGCCACCTGGCCTTCGCGGTAGCTGGTCACTTCCATGCGGGTGGACAGCGCGTTGGTCACGCTCACGCCCACGCCGTGCAGGCCGCCCGAAAAGCTGTAGGCCCCGCCCTTGCCCTTGTCGAACTTGCCGCCCGCATGCAGGCGGGTGAACACCAGCTCAATGACCGGCGCTTTTTCTTCGGGGTGCATGCCGAAGGGGATGCCGCGCCCGTCGTCCTCGATGCTGACCGAGCCATCGGCATGCAGCACCAGTTTGATTTTTTTGCCGTGCCCCGCCAGCGCCTCGTCGGCGGCGTTGTCCAGCACCTCTTGCAGGATGTGCAGCGGGTTGTCGGTGCGGGTGTACATGCCGGGCCGCTGCTTGACGGGCTCCAGGCCCTTGAGCACGCGGATGGACTGTTCGGAATATTCGGTGGAGGGGGGAGCGCTGGCAGGTCTTTCCATGGGCGGGAATTGTATGCGTGCCCATTTACTGGGCTGGATATAAACACAGCCCGCATCAATCCGCCCTTTGCTGAGGTCGGGATGTTTGCCCCGAACACAGACCGACTCGCTCATTTTGGGTGAATCAGGGTGGCTGTGCGCAGGCGGTTCGATGGGGCGTGGCGTTGCTGCCCTGTACCCACGCAAGGGTTGAGTCGCAAGGGCTACCACGCCAGTGGCTGGGTTTGGCTACAGTCACACCCCATGAACACATCTTCTCCCAAACTCTCCATGTGGCAGGTGCTGGCCTGCGGTGCAGCCATCGTCACGCTGTCAATGGGTGTGCGCCACGGCTTCGGTCTGTGGCTGCAACCCATTACCCAGGCGCAGGGCTGGACGCGCGAGTCCTTCTCGTTTGCGCTGGCGGTGCAGAACCTGTCGTGGGGGGTGGTGGGCATTTTTGCCGGGATGATGGCCGACCGTTTCGGTGCGTTCCGTGTGCTGATACTGGGGGCGCTGCTGTATGCGCTGGGTCTGGCGGGCATGGCGCTGGCCAGCACGCCGCTGCTGTTTCTGCTGAGCACAGGCGTGCTCATCGGTGCGGCCCAGGCGGGCACCACCTATGCCGTGGTGTACGGCGTGATCGGGCGCAACATCGCACCCGAGCGCCGCTCGTGGGCGATGGGCGTGGCCGCTGCGACGGGCTCGTTCGGGCAGTTTCTGATGGTGCCCACCGAGGGCTGGCTGATTGCCAGCCTGGGCTGGCAGCAGGCGCTGCTGGCGCTGGCGGCCTCGGTGCTGCTGATCGCACCGCTGGCCTGGGGGCTGCGTGAGCCCACCAGTGGCGGCGGGCAGGTGGTCAGGCGCGACCAGACCATCTTGCAGGCGCTGCGCGAGGCCATGCGCTACCGCAGCTTCCAGCTGCTGATGGCGGGCTATTTTGTGTGCGGCTTCCAGGTGGTGTTCATCGG
>CALMMY010000421.1 GCA_937868695.1 uncultured Comamonadaceae bacterium | reverse complement strand
CACTCAGCCGCCCGGCCTGCCGCACCTGGGCCAGCACATCGGGCCGCCAGCGGGCCGTGGTCTGCAAACTCTGTTCCCGCCGAAAGCGGGCAATGCGCTCGTGATTGCCCGACATCAGCACCGCAGGCACGGGCATCGCCCCGCTGCCTGACGACCACACCTCGGGCCGGGTGTAGTGCGGGCAATCCAGCAAACCGTCGAGTGCAGGGTTGAAACTGTCCTGCTGGTGGCTGCCCTGGTCGTTCAGCACACCGGGCTGCAGGCGGGCCACCGCATCCAGCAGGGCCATCGCGGCAATCTCGCCGCCTGACAACACAAAGTCACCCAGGCTGATCTGAACATCCACGTGCGCATCGATGAAGCGCTGGTCAATGCCCTCGTAGCGGCCACACACCAGCACAGCCCCCGCGCTGTCAGCCCAGGTTTGCACCGCAGCATGATCCAGCCGCTGACCCAGCGGAGAAAACAACACCACCGGCGCAGGAGGCGCTTCGGCCAATCCGGCCCTGGCCTGGCGCACGGCGGCCAGACAGCGGGCCAGGGGCTCGGCCATCATCACCATGCCGGGACCGCCACCAAAAGGCCGGTCATCCACCCGTCGGTAATTGCCTTCGGCAAAGTCCCGCAGATTCCACAGCACCACCTGCACCTGCCCTGACTCGAACGCCCGCCGGTTGATGCCCAATGACAGCATGGGCATCAGCAACTCGGGAAACAGGGTGATGACATCAAAGCGCATGAATATCCTGAAATGATAGCTGTTTGTGCTGACCCATCAATCGCAAGCAGGCATTTTTATTCGTAATCCTCTTGCCAATCGACCGTGATGACACCAGCGGCCTTGTCAACCTTGTCCACATACGCAGCCACAAACGGAATCAGCCGCTCGGCCTGTTTGGAAGCATCCACCGGGGCTGTTGGTTCCCCGGCTCCGGACACGTCGGCCACAGGAGCCGCCACGGTGTACTCGATCACCAGCACCGAATTCGGCCCGGTACTCATCAGGTCGCGCACCACGCCCAGCGCCACACCTTCGCGGTTGACCACACGCAGGCCCAGCAGATCGACCCAGTAATACTCGTCCGGATCGCTGGTCTGCGGAAACTGACTGCGCGACATGAAAATCCGCGCCCCCTTGAGGCTTTCAGCCGCGTTGCGGTGCGGGCTGGCATCGCACAGGGCGACCAGCGTGTCGGCATGGGGCTTGATTTCCTTCACCTCGACCCGGATCGTGCCCTTGAAAGCCGTGAAACCACGGTCAAACGGGGCCACGGGGGGTTGCAAAAACCACTCTGTGCCCGCCAGCAGGGCATCGGCACTCGCGCTGTAGGCATGCACCTTGATCCAGCCTTTGATGCCCCAGGCATCGGCAATGCGGCCCATTTCAACGGCATCGGAAGGCAAATCACACGGAGTCAGGGAAAGGGTCATGGCTGGAGGCGCGGTTGAACGCATTGACTTTGAACGAGACAAAGAAAAAAGGCGATGGGCATACAGCGGTTGCCCGCTGCGCACATCGCCTTGATGGGCCGATACCAGCCGACACACTCACCTGGCGGACTGACCGCCTGAGCATGTGCCGCCTGCGGGCCGTCGGATCAGGCTGCGGCCTTGGCAGCGTTGGCCTTGACCAGGCGCTGCACGGTGGGGGACAGTTGTGCGCCCACGCCGATCCAGTAGTTCAGGCGGTCAGCCGTGATGCGCAGGGGCTCTTCACCGCCCTTGGCCAGCGGGTTGTAGAAACCCACGCGCTCAATAAAGCGGCCATCGCGGCGGTCGCGCTTGTCAGCAACGACGATGTTGTAGAACGGACGGGCTTTGGCGCCGCCACGGGAGAGTCGAATGACGACCATGTTGAATCCTTCGGGTGGAGGGGCAGACCATACAATGGGCCCCTGCTGTTGTTTTCGCCAGCGTTTGAGACACCGACTGACCACCCGGTCAGCGAAACGCAGCAAAGCCGCTGATTATAGCCAGCCGTGCCGCCCAAAGCCCCATCTACTTGCAACCCCGCAATCTGATTTATGCTGATCCACTTCAATCATTTGCCCTGATCAAGCACGGTCACCATTGCATTCACGGTTTCACATGCCCATCACACCCTCATCCGCAGTCACCGCTTCCAGCGCCGCCATCGTTCGACCCAGTGTCGATGCCGATCTGGCCGCCGTGACCCGCATCTATGCGCACCATGTGCTCAACGGCACCGGCACATTTGAGACCAGCCCGCCCAGCGAAGACGAAATGCGGACACGCCGCGCCGATGTGCTGGGCAAAAACCTGCCCTGGCTGGTGTTGGAGGTGAATGGCCAAGTCTTGGGCTTTGCCTACGGCAACTGGTTCAAGCCCCGCCCTGCCTACCGATTTTCAGTGGAAGACTCGATTTATCTGGCCAGTGAAGCAACGGGCAAAGGTCTGGGCAAATTGATGATGGCCGAACTGTTGCAGCATCTGGAGCGACGCGGTGTGCGCAAAGTGATGGCGGTCATTGGCGACTCGGCCAACCACGGCTCCATCGGTGTTCACCGCGCTGCCGGGTTCGAGCGAGTCGGCGTGATCGAGTCTTGCGGCTGGAAATTTGGCCGCTGGCTTGACATCGTGCTGATGCAAAAAAGCCTGGGGGCAGGCAACACCACCGCCCCAGACAGCACACAGTGACAAGCGCACCCGCCAAAAACAAGACCATCGCAGCCCTTCTGGCCGCCTTGGGTGGCTCTCTGGGCCTGCACAGGTTTTATCTGCACGGGTGGAGCGATTGGGTGGGTTGGATTTTTCCCATTCCCTCGGCCTTGGGCTGGTGGGGAGTGGAGCGCATGCGCGAATTCGGACAGGACGATGTGCTGAGCTGGGCACTCATCCCGCTGCTGGGCATCACGGTTACCGTAGCCTGCCTGATGGCCGTGCTGTATGCGCTGACTCCCCAGGACAAATGGAACCACCGCCACAACCCCACCCACCCGGCCAACGCAGCCGCCGGAGCCAGCCATGCACTCACCATTGTGGTGCTGGTATTGGCCATGCTGGCGGGCACCATCGCCTTCATGGGCACGCTGGCCTTCAGCGTGCAGCACCTGTTTGAGTACGACGCTTCTGAGCAGGCTCAGGCGACCTACTTCACAAGAACGGCATCGTTCATCCTGTAGTACAGGCCTTGCGGGTCATCGGGCAACACCTGCAACGGGCCCTCCACCACCACACCCTCCATCACATACTTGACCGGGGCCTTGGTGCGCACCTCCACCATGCTTTCCGGCCCGCCGGGCACGCAGAAAGAACAGGTCAGCGGCACCGATGACACCAGAAAGTGCGACTGCTGCGCCCCAGGGGTCAGCGGCATCATGTACCCCAGAATGCGCACACGGGTGCCATGCATGGCCTGCACCTGGGCCGGAAACACCGGCACCATGCGGCGTACCTCGTGCTTGTACTGCGGCTTGACCGCCGTCAGCACCGACCACGGCACCACATCGTTGCGCTTGGGCAAGGCAGGAAACGGGCTGTCCGGACTGTGCTGTCCAGCACCCGAGCCCAGCGGTGCCACGCCGGGCACACCGGCAGGCGCAGCGGCTGCCCCGCTGGCCGCACCCGGCACAGGCTTGGACATGGGCACGGGCGAGCTGAGAATTTGCCCCTGGGCCATGCCCGCTGCACAGGCCCAGACCACCGCCAGCACCGGCCACCGTGCCTTGATTTGCCCCGCACCGGCCATGCACCTGTGCCACACCGACTCAATGCACATGCTTCATCCCGCAGTATTTGCCAATGCCCAGGCCTTTGCAGGCGGTCTGAAGCTCGGCCAGACAGATTTTTTCGGCCTTGCCTGCCTCCAGGCACTTGGCCATTGCTTCATGCGCGGCGGCCATCGCACGGTGGCGGGCAATGTCTTCCTTGGTTTCCTGGTCGGTATGGGTCTGTGCGTGCGCGGCAACCACCAGCACAGCCAGTGACAGGCCCGCCAGCCAACGGGGTTTGATCGTCATTTGGGTTTTTCCTTTCAAAACAAACACACATCGCATCGAGCACACCACCCTTGCTCAGGGCGCATCGCCGCGCAGCAAGGTGGCCACATCTGCCCGGTACGCGCCCCAGGCAGGCAAGGCCGCAGACAGCAGCGCAACGACCAGCGCCAGCGCAGGCACGCTCCACACCACACCCGGCCAGGCCCCTGGCCACGCACCCTGCCCCGCTGACCCGGCCACCAGACCCGCCGCCTCGGCCTGCAACAGCCAGGGCAAGGCAACCATCAACCCCTGGGCCAGCGCCAGCCCCAGCACACAGGCCAGCGTGGCCAGCCACAGCGACTCGGCCAGCAGCAAGGCCGCCAGCCGCCAAGGCCCGGCCCCCAGCATGCGCAGCATGGCCAGATCGGCCCGGCGCTCGCGCACCGCTTGCCACAGGGCCATGAACACACTCAGCCCGGCCACGCCCAGCAGGGCCGCCCCCATCGCCTGCAACACATCGGTGCCGGTACCCAGCAGGCGCAGCAGGCGCGACAGCTCCTGCGCCGGGGCAGCCGCCTGCATGCCGGTGGTGGTGTTGACCCAGCGCGGAAAACTCGCCGCCGCCAGCGGGGTGTTGTAGCGGATCAGTGCCAGGGTCACCTCGCGATCGGCTTCCAGCTCGGCACGGTCGTCGTCATCAAGCGCAACGGCCTCTTCATGCACGCGCCAGACCGACTCGGTGGCCGTCAGCACCAGCCGGTCGAGCACGCTGCCGTTGGCCCGCAGGATGCCCGTCACGCTGTACAGCTGGTCGCCGTGCGCATGCCCGCCCGCGCCCAGGCCATGCAGCCCGGCAAAGCGG
>CALMMY010000420.1 GCA_937868695.1 uncultured Comamonadaceae bacterium | reverse complement strand
AAGCGCAGCTTCCGCGTGGCGGCGGCCTTCGGGCTGGCCAGCGTGTGCTCGGTCATCGTGCTGGGCGACGAATCGGGCTACACCGTGGGCGAAGCCCAGCAAACCAAAATGGCCGCGCTGGAAGCCATGTGGGAAACCAAACCCGCCCCCGCCGGGCTGACGCTGATCGCGGGCATCAACGAGGCCGAGGCCAAGAACGACTGGGAAGTGGACATTCCCTGGGTCATGGGCCTGATTGGCACACGCTCACTGACCAAAGAAATCCCTGGCATCCACGACATCAAGGCGGCCAACCGCCTGCGCATCGAAAACGGCATCCCCGCCGTGGTGGCGCTGGAAGCCCTGCGCAAAGACCGCAACGATGCCGCCGCCAAAGCCACGTTCGAACAACACAAAGCCGACCTGGGCTTTGGCCTGCTGCTGAAGAAATACGTGGTGGACGTGAGCCAGGCCACGCCCGAGATGATTCAGAAAGCCGTGGACAGCACGGTGCCCCGCGTCACCCCCATGTTCTGGGCCTTCCGCGTCATGGTGGGCTTGGGCTTTGCCATGCTGCTGCTGTTTGGCTGGGCCTTCTGGTGCACGTTGAAGATGGGCTGCGCCCAGCGCCCCTGGCTGCTGCGTTTTGCGCTGGTGATGCTGCCCGCCCCGTGGATTGCCTGTGAGCTGGGCTGGTTTGTGGCCGAGTATGGCCGCCAGCCCTGGACGATTTACGGCGTGTTGCCCACGCACCTGAGCGTGTCCACCCTGAGCGTGAACAGCCTGTACGGCTCGCTGGCGGGGTTCATCGGTTTCTACACCGTACTGCTGGTGGTCGAGATGTACCTGATGGTCAAGTTCGCCCGCATGGGGCCGGGCAGCCTGGGCACGGGCCGCTACAGCAATGAACCCATCCACACCCACGCCTGAGGAGCACACACATGATTGACTACGAAACCCTCAAACTGATCTGGTGGCTGCTGGTGGGCGTGCTGCTGGTGGGCTTTGCCATCATGGACGGCCACGACATGGGCGTGGGCACGCTGCTGCCTTTTGTGGGCCGCAGCGATGTCGAGCGCCGCGTGGTCATCAACACCGTGGGGCCGCACTGGGACGGCAACCAGGTGTGGTTCATCACCGGGGGCGGGGCCATTTTTGCGGCCTGGCCGCTGGTGTACGCCACCGCGTTCAGCGGTTTTTACTGGGCCATGCTGGCGGTGCTGTGGGCGCTGTTCTTCCGGCCCGTGGGGTTTGACTACCGCAGCAAAATCCACAACGCCACCTGGCGCAGCACCTGGGACTGGGGCCTGTTTGTGGGCGGCTTTGTGCCCCCGGTGATTTTCGGCGTGGCCTTTGGCAACCTGCTGCAAGGTGTGCCGTTCGGGTTTGACGACATGCTGGTGTCCACCTACACCGGCAGCTTCTGGCAACTGCTCAACCCATTTGCCTTGCTGGCAGGGGTGGTCAGCAGCGCCATGATCACGCTGCACGGGGCCACCTACCTGGCGCACCGCACCGAGGGACGCATACAGGCCCGCACGGTGCGTGCCGGGGTAGGTGCCGCCGTGGTGATGGTGGCCGGGTTTGCCGCCGCCGGGGCGTGGCTGAAGTGGGGTGGCATCGAAGGTTTTGCCATCACCAGCGCCATTGACCCCGCCGCCCTGCCCGACCCGCTGGCCAAAACCGTGGTGCGCAGCGCCGATGCCTGGTGGGCCAACTACGCCACGCTGCCCGCGCTGTGGGCGCTGCCCGCACTGGGTCTGGCTGGGCCGCTGCTGGCTGCCGGGCTGATGGCGGCGCGGCGCACGCTGAGTGCGTTCGTGGTGTCGTCGCTGTCCATCGTGGGCGTGATCGGCACAGCCGGGGCTGCCATGTTCCCGTTCGTGATGCCATCGTCCACCCAGCTCAACGCCAGCCTGACGGTGTGGGACAGCGTGTCCAGCCACCTGACGCTGGGGCTGATGTTCTGGGCCACCATGATCTTCATGCCCCTCATCGTGGTCTACACCAGCTGGGCCTACCGCGTAATGCGCGGCAAGGTGACCGAGCAATACGTGCGCGACAACGAGCACGCCGCCTACTGACCCTCGCTTTCACACACCAAAGGACAACATCATGTGGTACTTCACCTGGATGCTGGGAGTCGGCTTTGCCGTGCTGCTGGCCATATTGAACGCCCTGTGGGGCGAACACGCAGAAGCCCGCGCCGCC
>CALMMY010000419.1 GCA_937868695.1 uncultured Comamonadaceae bacterium | reverse complement strand
TGCTCGGTGCCTACACAGAGGTAGACCAAGCCTGCGCTGATGCTGTGGGTTTCGGTGATCTGGCCGTCGGCGTTTTGCAGGATGTAAGTGCGGTTGCCGTGCAGCACGCCTGGGCTGCCTTTTTGCAGCGAGGCGGAGTGCTTGTGGGTGTCCATGCCTTCACCGGCGGCTTCCACGCCGATCAGGCGGGTGTGCTCGTGGCCGATGTAGGGGTAGAAAATGCCCATCGCATTGCTGCCACCGCCCACGCAGGCCACCACGGCATCGGGTTGCAGGCCGCCAACGTTGCCGGGCAGGCCCAGCTCGGCCATCATCTCGGGCATCTGCTTCAGGCATTCGTTGCCAATGACGCTCTGGAAGTCGCGCACCATCATGGGGTAGGGGTGGGGGCCTGCCACGGTGCCGATGATGTAGAAGGTGTTGTCCACATTGGCCACCCAGTCGCGCATGGCCTCGTTGAGCGCGTCTTTCAGGGTTTTGCTGCCGCTTTCAACGGGCACGACAGTGGCACCCAGCAGCTTCATGCGGTAGACGTTGGGGCTCTGGCGTTTCACATCTTCGGCACCCATGTACACCACGCATTCCAGGCCGTAGCGGGCACAGATGGTGGCGGTGGCCACGCCGTGTTGACCCGCGCCGGTTTCGGCAATCACGCGCGGTTTGCCCATGCGCTTGGCCAGCATGGCCTGGCCGATGGTGTTGTTGACCTTGTGTGCGCCGGTGTGGTTCAGGTCTTCGCGCTTGAGGAATATTTGCGCTCCACCTTGCTCGCGGCTGGTGCGTGCGGCATGGTAGATGGGCGAGGGACGGCCCACAAAGTGCGCCAGCTCATTCTTGAATTCAGCCAGAAATTCAGGGTCGTGCTGGTATTGCGCATAAGCCTCGCGCAGCTGGTTGATGGCATGGGTGAGAGTTTCGCTCACAAAACTGCCGCCGTATTTGCCAAAGTGGCCGCTGGCATCGGGTTGCTGGTATTCGGACATGGGAGAGATCTTCCGCAAAAAAAGTGTTCAGGGCTGTGGGTGGGGCCAGGCCTGGTCGGGGGGAGCCGGCTTTGCGATCCGCAGAGGCGACATGGCCTGTTTTTGCCGCGCCAGGCCGGTGCCCGCAATGGCTAGATAGTCAAAGACCTGGGGCAACCTGTGGTGGGAGGCGGTTCAGCGCATCATCCGCTGCCCGCACTGCGGCCACAAATCGGTTCATTCTGTCAGGGCATTTGATGCCCCTGAGGGGCCTTCCGTCGGAGCCTTCCAGCTCGATGCCGGAGCTCACGTCAACGGCCCAGGGGCGCACTTGCAGGATGCCATCGGTCACGTTTGCAGGCGTGAGTCCACCAGACAAAACGAGCCGAGAGCCGACGTTTGGAGGAAGGTGTGACCAATTGAATGCTGTCCAGTCGAAAGTTTTGCCGCCGCCGCCGTAGCCATCCACCAAGGCATCCAGCAGGATGCCCTGGGCGGTGTCAAAGCGACGTGCGTATTCTAAAAGTTCAAAGCCCGGCGCGCCCTTTCCCATCGGTATACGGGCTGCACGCAGGTAGGGAGATTCTGCCGCATGGCAGTCTTCAGGGGATTCTTCACCATGGAATTGCACGATGGCACTTTTGATCAAAGCGCAGGCAGCTCTGATTTTGGGCGTTTCCTCGTTCACGAACAGCAATACCGGTGTGACGAAGGCAGGCAAGCGGCTGGCCAGTTCTGCGGCTCTTTCCACGCTGACCGCACGCGGGCTGGGGGGGTACAGCACAAAACCGATGGCATCGGCACCTGCGGCCACGGCGGCATCGACATCCTGCTCGCGTGTGAATCCGCACATCTTGATGCGGGTGCGGCGGTGGGATTGCACGGGGCGGGTCTGCGCGGGAGCGGTCGGTGTATTCACAGTCAATGAGCCCAGGCTGGCTGGGCTGCTCAGGGGTGCGCGTCTGCGGTGTCGGACGCTGGGTTGCAGGGGAATGTGCCGGAGGTGGCTGTGCCAGACGCTGACGGCAGCCAGTCGAATCCGGCGACGTGTTCGGGAAGGCCCCAGTGTGCCGGGTAGCGCGGGCCCAGAAAGTACAGGCCATCGGCTGAAAAGGTCGGCGCTGCCACCTGGCGGGAGCGTGCCAGCAGCACCTGCTGCATCCACTCTGGCGGACGCGATCCCTGACCCACGGCGATGAGGCAGCCCATGATGTTGCGGATCATGTGGTGCAGGAAAGCGCTGCCCTCAAAATCGAACCGCCAGTACGCGCCCTGGCGTGTGATGCGGATGGGTTGCAGGGTTTTGACCGGGGAAAGTGCCTGGCATTGCGCTGCACGGAAGGAACTGAAATCATGCTCGCCCTGGAGATAGTTGGCCGCACGGCGCATGGCGGCATGATCCAGTGGCTTGAAGACCCAGCCCACCCTGGAGGCATCCAGGCTGGGGCGAACGGCCGACTCCAGCACGATGTAGGCATAACGCCGGGAAGTGGCGCAGGCCCGTGCATGGAAGCTGTCGGGCACGGCTTTGGCCCATTGCACGGCCACATCGGCAGGCAGGTAGCGGTTGGTGCCCCGCACCCAGGAGCTTTCGGTGCGGTTGACAGGCGCATCGAAATGGGCCACTTGCATCAGACCATGCACACCCGCATCGGTGCGGCCAGCACACATCACATTGGGGGGCGGGGTGGCCATGAATTCACCGAGCGCACGCTCCAGGTGATCCTGGATGGTGCGTCCGCTGGGCTGGCTTTGCCAGCCGTCGTAGGCTGTGCCGCTGTAGGTGATGCCGAGCGCAATCCTCAAGGTGCAGATCGCCGCGTGTTCAGCTCAGATTGGACAGGAAAGATTTGGCTTTGCTTCGGAGCGCACCAGTGGCCTGCTCCAGCACCTCTTCTGCCAGCGAACGGGCACCGTCTTCGTCGCCAATGGCCAGGAACTCAGCTGCCAGGGACAGTTTGGTTTCCAGGGGATCGCCTTCTGGCAGGCCATCCAGTTGATCCAATTGGGCGGAACTGTCCAGATCCAGTGAAAGATCACCCATGTCGAAAGACAGCATGTTGTTGTCATCCGAGGTGGCCGTGGCCGTTTGTTTGACCGGTGTGGGGAGCGGTGCGGGGGCTGACTTTGGCTCAGGCTCTGGTTCTGGCAAGTCAAAATGCAAATCAAAATCGTTGGAGAGATCCATGCCTGCGTCAGCCGCCTTGGCTTTGGCGGCAACGGGAGCAGACGGCGCAGGGGTCGAATTGAACTCTTCAAAGTCGAAGTGAAGGCCCAAATCGTCATCTGGCTGGCTCGTAGCCGCAGATGGGGCCGGTGCGGCCACGGGCGCGGAATTCAGTGAAATTTGTGTTGCCTGGACGGCGCTCGTGGGCGGCTCTGCGATGTCGAAAGACAATCCAAAATCCAGGTCGGGTGCGGATGCCGGCTCTGGTGCGGAGGCTGGGGATGGTGCAGGTGCCGACGGTTCGGGTGCATCCAATGAAAAATCCAAATCCAGATCCATCTCACGCTCTTTGTTGTCCGATAGAGAGATGGTGTCGGGCACGTTGTCGAATGTGGAAGCAGTCGGGGTGTCAACTGCACTTGCCTTGGTGTTGGCTTGTTCTGGGCGACCACCGGGCTGGAACAGGGGGTTGCTTGGGGACAAATCGGCCGCCAGTGCGCAAACCTGGGCCCATTGAGGCCCATTGCCTTGCGTGAGTGCATACAGCTCCATCGCCTGCATTTCAAACGACTTCACATCACGGCGTTTGGCAAAAATTTCCACCATTTTGAGGTGGACGGCTGGGCGTGCCGGGTCAATTTTCAGGGCTTCTTTCAGGATTTCTTCTGCCTGCAAGTCGCGTCCGTAGGCAAGATAGACATCGGCCTCGGCCACCGGATCCACATCGCCGCCTGCATCCAGTTGGCTGGGCGAGTACATCATGGAGTTGCCTGTGGGCAGCACTTCGGCGGTGTCGATGCTCTGGCCTCCGCTGGCTCCGAAGAAAGAGTCGGGCTGCAACCGGCTTTCGAGGAAAGAGCTGTCAACAGCGGCGGGTTTCTTGCGCTGCCGCCAGCGGTACACACCGAATCCGGCCAAGAGTGCAATCAGGCCGCCAGCGGCAGGCAATGCCAGAGGGTTGTCCAGCAATCCATCCACAAAGCTGGGTTCTTCAGTTGCAACCGGGGCGGGTGTGGCGGCAACGGGCACAGGTGCTGGCGGTGGAGCGGCTGGCGGTTGGGCTGCTTCGGTGCTGGGTTTGTCGGCTGGTTTGTCGATCGGTTTGGGTTCTTCAGCGGGTGCGGCAGTGCCGGTGGCAGGCGGTGCAGCCGGATTGCTGGCAGGTGCTGAAGTGCTTGGCACTGGGGCGCTGGCCACGGCCGATGTTGGTGTGGTGGGCGGCGTGGTGGCGGGAGCTGCCACAGGCGGCGTGGGAGCCGGGGCCGCAGTGGCAGGGGCGGCTGTGGCCTGTGGTGTGGATGCGGCACCTGGTGAAGTGGTGGCCGTATTCAGTTTGGACAGGTCGGTGATGTTGCGCGACAGTTCGTCGGTTCTGGCTGCGGTGTCTTTGGCCTGGCGTGCCTGTGCAATTTTTTCTTCTGGGTTTGGTTTGCCGGGAGTTTGGACAGCGCCTTTGGTCAGCTTGAGCTGATCGGGTGTTGGCTGGGCAGCTTTGGTGTCTTTGACTTCAGCCTGGACGGTGCCGCTTGCTTTTCTGTCCTGGGTGGCCTCGGCTGCTGGCAAGGCTGCTGTGGCCAAGCGTTGTCTGAATGCATTGAAATCGCGCCCCTGAGTGGCCACAAACTGTTTGGCTTCGGTTGCCGATACGGATGCAACCTCGGTGGTGGACGGTAAATCAAGCACCGCACCTGATTTGATTTTGTTGACGTTGTTTTGAATAAAAGCTTGCGGATTGGCCCTGAGCATGGCAACCAGCATTTGCTCCAGACTGGCGTTGGCTGGCTTGTGGGCGTTGGCTATCCGGCTTGCGGTGTCTCCCCGTCTGACGATGACCTGGTTTTCCGCTGAAGGGCTGGATTTGACCTCTTCTGGCGCAGTGGGTGCGGCTGATTTGACTGGCGCTGGTGCTGTGCGTGGGGCCTGGGAGGGGGGGGGGAGAGGAGATAACACCGAAGGCCGGGGCACGCTCACAGCTGCCGGAATGGGGGAGGGCAGCGTGGTTGTTATGGATGTGCGCGGTTTGGGTGGATCAAACAGCATGGTGTAGTCACGCACGATGCGCCCGGATCCCCAATTGGCCTCCAGGATCAGATCCAGGTAAGGTTCGGTGATGGGGCGGGAGTTGGTGATCCGCAGCAACACCCGTCCGTCGGCCTTGCGATCAATCCGGATATCGGTGCTGGCCAGGACAGAGTTGAACTCCACCCCAGCAGCGCGGTACACATCGGCAGGAGCCAGGCCCACTCTCAATGCGGCGGATTCGGCCTCGGTGATGTCGGTGATGTCTATTTCAGCCGACAGGGGCTCACCCAGTGCAGATTGCACATTCAGACGGCCCAGTGACAGAGCGTGTGCGTTCTGAACAGTGAGTGACGTGCTCAACATCACTGCCAATGCCAATGCACTCAACCGGATACCCGGCCCCGCAATGCGAAACGGTTGTGCTGTGGGGCTTGAAGAGCTGGCAGGCAGATTGGTATTGAAACGCACACAAACCTCAACAAAAAAAACAATAATTTGACCTTAGCACCAACAATCCGGGCTGACAAGTTGCCGATCCGGGTGGGGCATGGCGGTACGCCTGCATTCACAACCCTGTTCGCTCGGCGTTGTCTGCCTGCAACGCCGGGGCATGGCAGGCAGACAATCTCGAATCCGCCACATTCAATGTGGAGCCGAGCATTTGGGTTGTGCCGTATCAGGCACTGAGCAGTATGCGCAGCATACGGCGCAGCGGCTCAGCAGCCCCCCAGAGCAGCTGGTCACCAATGGTGAAGGCCCCCACATACTCTGGCCCCATTGCCAGCTTGCGGATACGGCCCACTGGAATGGTCATGGTGCCGGTGACTGCCACAGGGGTCAGATCCCGGATGGTGGCTTCACGGGTGTTGGGCACCACTTTGACCCATTGGTTGTCAGCTGCGATCATCGCTTCAATATCAGCCGTGGGAACATCCTTTTTCAATTTGAATGTCAATGCCTGGCTGTGGCAGCGCATGGCTCCCACGCGCACGCAGAAACCATCCACCGGAATGGGGCTGGAGCCGAAGCCTTCACCCATGCCGAGGATTTTGTTGGTTTCGGCCATGCCCTTCCATTCTTCCTTGGACTGGCCATTGCCGAGATCTTTGTCGATCCAAGGTATCAGCGAGCCGCCGAGCGGCACACCGAAGTTGGCTGTTTCGGCGGCTGTGAGGTTGCGCTGGGTGGCAATGACCTGGCGGTCGATTTCCAGAATGGCGCTCTTGGGGTCATCCAGCAGGTTGCGCACCGATGCATTCAGGGTGCCGTACTGTGTCAGCAACTCGCGCATGTGTTGGGCACCGCCGCCCGAGGCGGCTTGGTAGGTCTGGGTGCTCATCCACTCCACCAGACCCGCTTTGTACAGTGCGCCCACGCCCATCAGCATGCAGCTGACGGTGCAGTTGCCACCTACCCAGTTCTTGCCGCCATTGGA
>CALMMY010000418.1 GCA_937868695.1 uncultured Comamonadaceae bacterium | reverse complement strand
TGCAGCCCCGGCCACAGCAGGTGGTGGGCTCGGGCGGTGGCCGCCGCAACGCCACCCCGCATGCACTGGCTTGGGTTTGCAGTGCCGCCACCACGGCCCGCGCTGTGGCCAGATCGGTCATGGCCAGCGCGGCCACCTGATTCAGGGATAAGGGGTTGACAGTGTGGGCGGTGTTGGACATGGGTAGGTAAATGATGGGCTGATTTGCTGTCTGATCATGGTGCCATGCCTTTCAGTTTGCCGGTTACTCCACCGCGAGGCACCTGGACTGTGACCGCACTACCGGGCTGACCTGGCGCAATGGCATCCGGCAGGCCCAGACTTTCGTTTTTTCAGAAACCTGTGCAGCCGCTGAAAAATGGGATTGAATGTCATTTATATTCTGATATTTCAGAATAAATATCGGTGTTATTGTTCGGTTCTCTGTACTTTTTCACTTCATTTCAAGGAGTCCGTTCACCATGCGCACCTATCCCACCAACAGTCCCGAAGCCGCTTCCAGGGTGCTGGCGATGGCGTTGCTGGCCGATGGCCACTTTGCCTCCGTGGAGCTGAATGCTTTGGATACCCTCCAGGCCACCGAACGCCTGGGCATTTCAGATACAGCCTTCAAAGAAGTGGTGGCAGGCTTTGCCCAGGATCTGCTGCTGGCCACCCACACCGAATGGACGGGCGCTGACCGCATGGACAGCGCCACCCGCCAGGCGCTGCTGGCCGAAATCACCGACCCTTATCTGCAAAACGACATCCAGTCCCTGGTGCATGCGGTGGTCATGGCCGACGGCCATCTGGCAGATGGCGAAGCCGAGCTGGTGGACACCCTGTGGACGCGCTGGCAAGGCCAGCACATTGACATCGGGAGCGGTTCATGATCGCTGCAATCTGGGTCGTGGTGGCCGTGCTGGCTGCCTGCTGGACGGGGTTGGCCGCCCTGCTGGCGCAACTCACCGACTGGCTGTCGGCAGCGATGGCCAGCGGTGCGGCGGGCAGTGCGCTGGATCAGATCGGCCAGTGGCCCGTGCCCGCCTGGCTGGCTCCTTGGGTCGATCCGGCCTGGGTGGAAACCATGCAGGCTTCGGTTCTGGAGTGGTTGCAGTGGCTGTCGGCGGCGATGCCCGCCATTGGTGGCCTGATGGGCTGGATCAGCCCGCTGGTCTGGCTGCTGTGGGGGCTGGGTCTGGTGGTGCTGTTGTGCGTGGGCGGTGGTTTGCACTTTCTGGCCAGGCGGTTTGACCGGGTTGTGCCCGCCTGAGGTGGGGTCGGCCTGCCCCGTTGCCAGCGGCTGCTGCGCATCAGCGCAGCAGCTTTTTGTCGTTCAGGTACTTGGACAGGCCGCAATAGCCCTCGGTGTTCAGTAACTGGCGCTCGGTGGCGGCGGGCAGCAGTTTTTCTTTCAGGTCGGCCGCCGCCTGGTTGCCCTGGAGCTGGCGCACGGTGCCGATGGCACGCTCGAACTGCAACACGTCTTTTTTGCACTGCTCTGCCGGGTCAGCCGCCGCTGCCGGTGCGGGTGCAGTCTGCGCCCAGATCGGCAGGCAGGTCATCCAGAGGCCCGCACACACCAGCCAGTGCCCACCCGCCGCGCCCCGGCTGTGCCACCGCTGCTCCTGACGCATCCCCCGTTGGCCCGTGTGGGCCGGTGAACCCGGCGGGTGGCTGTGGCTGGCGTGGGCAATGCGCAGGGTGGGCAGTGCGGTCATGGTGCGGTTCTTGGTTCAGGATGGGGTGGATGGGGGAATGGCCGACAGCGCGGGCGCAGGGGCCGGGGCCATCAGCGCCGCCAGCACACGTTCAGCCGTGGCCGGTGCATCCAGCTGGACACTGCGACCATGGCCCATCTTGCTTCGGGCTTGTGACACTGCGTCGCGGATGGCTTCCCACACGCTGATGGCCAGCATGAAAGGGGGCTCGCCCACAGCCTTGCTGCCGCCCACGTTGTCTTCGCGGTTGGCTTCGTGCCACAGGGCCACGTTCAGGTGGGCGGGGATGTCGCCTGCTGCGGGAATTTTGTAGGTGCTGGGCGCTTTGGTGCTCAGGGCACCGGGGTTGCGGGGTGCGTCCGGGGCTTCCCACACCAGTTCTTCGGTGGTCAGCCAGCCCATGCCTTGCACAAAGCCGCCTTCGATCTGGCCCACGTCGATGGCCGGGTGGATGCTGTGGCCCACGTCGTGCAGGATGTCCACCGCCAGCACGCGGCTCTCGCCGGTGAGGGTGTCGATGGCCACTTCGGTGCAGGCAGCGCCGTAGGCAAAGTAGTAGAAGGGCCGCCCGGTGAGGGTGGCTTTGTCGTAGTGGATTTTGGGCGTGCGGTAAAAGCCGTCGCTCCACAGCTGGATGCGGTTGGCGTAGGCGGCTTTCACCACGTCGTTGAACTGGCGGGTGCTTTGGGGTGTGGTGACCTGGCCATCCGCAAACCGCACTTCGCCCGCGCCGCAGCCGTCCAGCCCGGCCACGAAGGCGGCCAGGTTGCTGCGCACGTTGCGGGCGGCAAACTGGGCGGCGCGGCCATTGAGGTCGGTGCCGCTGCTGGCGGCGGTGGCGCTGGCATTGGGCACGCGGGCGGTGTCGCTGGCGCTCACCTGCACGCGCTGCACGTGCACGCCCAGCTCGTCGGCCACGATCTGCGCCACCTTGGTGTGCAGGCCCTGGCCCATTTCGGTGCCGCCGTGGTTCACCAGCACGCTGCCATCGGTGTACACATGCACCAGCGCCCCGGCCTGGTTGAACAGCGTGGCCGTGAAACTGATGCCGAACTTGACCGGCGTGAGCGCCAGCCCGCGCTGGATGACGGGGCTGCGGGCATTCCAGGCCGCAATCTCGGCTCTGCGTTTTTCGTAGCTGCTGGTGCTGGCCAGTTCTGCCATGAGAGGCCAAAGGATGTTGTCTTCCACGGCCATGCCGTAGTGGGTGACGTTGCGCAGCGCCGGGGTGGGGTTGTGGGCCGCGTGGGCGGCCACGGTGGGGCGGGGCTGGTGCAGCGGGTCGTCGGAATACAGGTTGGCCAGGCGCACGGCCAGCGGGTCCAGGCCCAGGTGGCGGGCAATGTCGCCCAGGATGGTTTCGATGGCGATCACGCCCTGCGGCCCGCCGAAGCCCCGGTAGGCCGTGTGGCTCTGGGTGTTGGTTTTGCAGCGGTGGCTGCTGATGGCCACGTCTTGCAAAAAGTAGGCGTTGTCGGTGTGGAACACCGCGCGGTCGGCCACGGGGGCCGACAGGTCGGCAGAAAACCCGCAGTGCGCCAGCTGGGTGATTTGCAAGCCACACAGGCGGCCCGCCCCGTCAAAGCCCACGGTGTAGTCGTAACTGAAGGGGTGGCGCTTGCCGGTGATGAGGAAGTCGTCGTCGCGGTCCAGCCGCATCTTGACCGGGCGGCCCGTGTGGCTGGCGGCCAATGCGGCCCACACGGCCAGGTGGCCGCTCTGGGTTTCTTTGCCGCCAAAGCCGCCACCCATGCGGCGGCACACCACCTGCACGCGGTGCAAGTCCAGCCCCAGGGCGTGGGCCACCCAGTGCTGGGCCTCGCCGGGGTGCTGGGTGCTGCTGTGGATCAGCCACTGGTGTTGCTCCTGCGGCAGGGCGTAGGCAATCTGGCCTTCCAGGTAGAAGTGCTCCTGCCCGCCCACCTCAAAGCTGCCGGTCAGCGTGTGCGGGGCCTGGGCCAGAGCGGCGGCGGCATCGCCCCGCGCCACATGCACCGGCGGCAGAACATAGCTCTGCGCGGCGTGGGCTGCGCGGGCGTGCAGCACGGCAGGCAGGGGGGTGATGTCGGCCCGCACCAGGCGGGCGGCGCGGCGGGCGGTGTTGACATCGGTGGCCACCACCAGTGCCATCACCTGGCCCACGTGTTGCACGCTGCCGCTGGCCAGAATGGGTTCGTCGTGCGAAAAGCTGGCCAGCACCGGGTCGCCGGGAATGTCGGCAGCGGTCAGCACGGCCACCACGCCGGGCAGGGCCAGTGCGGCACGGGTGTCCAGCCCGTGCAGGGTGCCGTGGGCCACGGGCGAGAGCACGGGCGCGGCATGCAGCGTGCCGGTGGTTTCGGGGATGTCGTCCACATACGGGGCCGCGCCTTGCACCTGGGCGGCGGCGCTTTCGTGCGGCGGGTTGCTGCCCACGGCCCTGCCATGCGCGGTGCAAGTGGCGGTGCCGGATTCGGCTGCGGATGGGGTGGTGTGGGTGGCGTTCATGCGGCGGCTCCGGTGAGCTGGGCCAGGTCGGCGTGCTCCAGGTTGATGGGGCCGATGCCGGTGCTCTCGGCCCAGGCGCGTTGCAGCAGGTTGCCCAGCACGGTGCGGCGGTAGTGGGCGCTGGCCCGCATGTCTGATATGGGCGAGAACTCCGCTTGCAGCACGCTGGCCGCGTGGGCGGCGCTGGCCTGGATCCACGGCTCGCCGATCAGCGCGGCCTCGGTGCGCACGGCCCGTACCGGGGTGGCGGCCACACCGCCCACGCCCAGGCTGGCCTGCGTCACCACGCCATCGCGCAGCGTCAGCCGCAGGCCCAGGCAGACGGCGGAAATATCGTCTTCAAACCGCTTGCTGATTTTGTAGGCCCGCAGCCACTCGCCGTTCAGCGGTGGGGCATCGGCCTGTGGCACCAGCGGGGTGCTTGGCGGGGGCACCAGGATGTGGGTCAGCAGTTCGTCGGGGGCCAGCACGTTCTGGCGGTAGCCGGTGTACAGGTGCTCCAGCGGCAGTTCGCGGGTGTCGGCCTGGCCGGTGCTGGCGTTCCAGCGCATCAGGCGCACCTGTGCGCCCAGGGCCATCAGCAGCGGCATGCTGTCGCCGATGGGCGAACCGTTGGCCACGTTGCCGCCCAGCGTGCCTGCGTTGCGCACGGGTAGCCCGGCAAAGCGGCTGGCAAAACCGGACAGGGCAGGGCGGGTGGTTACGAGGGCGGCAAACGCATCGGTCAGCGTGACGGCGGCACCGATTTCCAGCCAGTGGCGCACCC
>CALMMY010000417.1 GCA_937868695.1 uncultured Comamonadaceae bacterium | reverse complement strand
GAAGATGTGGTGGTGCCTGTGGTCTGGCGTGAAGGCGCTGCGGTTGTCTGCCGAGGTGGCCACGGCCCGGCCATCGCTGTGCAGCGCGGCCAGCAGCCGCTGCTCGTCGTGCGGGTTTTCAATGCCCAGGGTCCAGGCCTGGCCGCGCTCGTTGTGGCCCAGGGCGGCGTATTCGCCGGTGTTGATCAGTGCGTGTTCAACGCCGTGGCTGCGCAGGGCGGCCCTGGCCACATCGGCGGCATGGCCCTGGGCAATGCCGTTGCAGGTGAGGGCCATGCCGGGCTGGCGCAGGGTGATGCGCCGGGCATTCACGTCCACATGCTGCCAGCCCACGCGCTGGCGGGCGGCCCTGATTTCTGCCGGGGTGGGCAGGCGGCCTTCGCGCCTGGCCTGGTCGTGCAAGGCCCACAGCGGCTGCACGCTCACGTCAAACCGGCCCGCGCTGCGTGCCGACACGGTCTGTGCCATGCGCAGCACCGCCAGCAGATCGGGGCCGGGCTGGTCCAGGTGGCCCTGGCGGTTCAGTCGAGCAAGCTCGCTCTCCGGGCGGTACAGGCTCATGGCGGTTTCCACCCGGCCAATGGCGGCCACGGCGGCATCCAGCGCCAGTTCGGCCTGCTCGGGGCGCGTGTGGGCGGCCCGCAAGGTCAGTGTGGTGCCCAGGCCCAGCAGGCTGCGTTGCCGCCATTGCAGGGGTGGCGCGGTGCTCGCGGCTGATGCAGTGGCCATGCCCGCGCATCCCAGGCTGGCCAACAGCAGTTGTCTTCTTTGCATGCTCGGATGCCCCTTGTGTGTTCAGGCTGTGCCTGGCCCGGATGAAGCCGCAGATCCCGCAGCCACAGCCCCCGCCGCCGCCACGGCCCGCACCGGGATGACCCGGCCTTTGTGCCGCTGGGCAATGCGCGGGGCGCACAGCGCGTCGCTCTCGTAAATCACCACGCAGTCCATGCACTGGAAGCATTCTTCGTAGTCAATGGCCCCGGTGGGCTGGATGGCCTGGTAGTCGCAGCGGTGGCGGCAGGTCTGGCAGGGCTGGCCGCATTCGGCGCGGCGCGGCAGCCAGTTCAGCAGCCGCACGCGGCCCAGCACCGCCAGCCCGGCCCCCAGCGGGCACAGGTAGCGGCAGTAGCCCTTGTAGACAAACGCGCTCAGCGCCAGCAGCGCCACGGCCCACAGCACAAACGGCCACGAGCGCACAAACACCAGGGTGATGGCCGTCTTGAACGGCTCCACCTCCACCGCCTTGTCGGTCAGCGGGGCCGAGATGAAGGGCATGGCCAGCACCACCGCCAGCACGCCGTACTTCAGCATCTTCAGCCGGGCATCGGTGCGGGTGTGCAGCCGCCACTGCGGCAGCTTGGCGGCCCGCGCCAGCGTGGCCACCAGGTCTTGCAGCGCACCGAAGGGGCAGAGCCAGCCGCAAAACGTGCCGCGCCCCCACAGCACCAGCGACACCGCCACATAGGCCCACAGCAGCACCGTCATCGGGTCGTACAGAAAAAATCCCAGCCCCCGCCCGGCCAGCAGCGCCTGGATGAGCGCGGTGATGTTGACGATGGAAAGCTGGCCCTGCGCAACCCAGCCGATGAACACCAGCGTGAACAGCAGGTAGGCCGTGCGCACCTGCGCCAGCCGCCGGGGCGATGCGGTGAGCCACTTCGGGCGGGCCAGCAGCACGCTCAGCAGGGCCAGCGCCGCGCACAGCAGGGCAATTTCCCAGGCCCTGTCCAGCCACAGCGAATGCCAGGTTTTGTTGTCGGAGGCCGGTACATCCACGTAATCGGCGGGCAGCTGCGCCTTCAGCACAAACTCCTTGCGCACCTTCTCGGGGTAGATCAGCCCCTTTTCTCGGGTGACGCTGAGCGCAAAGTCCAGCGGCTGCGCCGGGTCCAGGCCCGACTGGCTGATGACCTTCAGCACCCGCCAGCGCACGTCAGGCCCCTGCCAGTCGGCAGGCAGCGCGGGCGGGTGGTCGAACGACAGGTCGCGCAGCTCGATGGGCAGGCCCGACTGTGTCAAAGTGAGACGGTCTGGCACCGCACCGGGAATGAAGTCGTCGCCCACAAAGCTGTAGCGCCCGCGTGTGGCCACCAGAAAGGCGTGGTCGCCCGGCGCGATCCAGACCATCAGCTCCTTCCAGCCCGCCTCGCTCAGCACATGGCGGCCCACGGTGGGCACGTTCAGGTGCAGCACCATCAACTCGGTGAACAGGCCGCCGGGCTCGCTGCGGGCCTGCGCGTCCTGGCCCTCGCCCACGGTGCCCTTGAAAGCCGCGTCCACATCCTGGTTGCGCCAGCTGCGGCGGGTCACCAGCCCCGCCTGCTCCAGCGCGGCAAGGCCGTTCGCCGCCACATCCAGCGGCTTGAACACATCTGCCCGGATGCGGGCCA
>CALMMY010000416.1 GCA_937868695.1 uncultured Comamonadaceae bacterium | reverse complement strand
TTCATGGGGCGGATGGCTTCGATGTTGCCGGGCACCTTGCCCAGCATGGCCTTGGCTTCCTTGCCCACGGCCTGGATGGTTTTTTTGCCTTGGGGGCCGCCTTCGTGCCGGATGGAAACCACGGAAGGCTCATCGAGAACAATGCCTTTGCCCCGAACGTAAATCAGGGTGTTGGCGGTGCCAAGGTCGATGGCGAGGTCGGTGGAGAAGTGCCGACGAATGGATTCAAACATGACTGACAAAGTCCTTTAATGGCACGCTGCGCACGGTGCGCGGCATCGCCAAGGCTATTGAGAATGGGGGATGGGCAGAACTGAAGCACAAACCGTGCGAGGGGCGGTGAATGAGCGGTGTAACTTCTGACAGGAACAGGCTGGGAGCAATGAGGTTAAATTGTGACCAACTTTGAACCGAGTCGTTCGGTTAACGGCCATTTCCCGACAGATGGGCCTGTTTAAGTCATCAAACGGTCGATAATACCGCACACCCTGATGCCCGCCCCCGTATTTCTGACGGTTAGCGTCTGCGGCACAGGCATTGACACCGGATTTTTCATGTCCCTTACCCTGCAAGACATCTCGCGTTTGGCCCGCTTGGCCCGTTTGGATCTGGATGCGGAGCACAGCGCCCGCATGCTGGTACAGCTGAATGGCTTCTTTGACACGGTGGATCAGATGAACGCCGTCGATACCACGGGCGTGGCACCGTTGGCCCATCCCACTGCGGTGATTGACCACGTTGCCCTGCGCCTGCGTGACGACGTGGCCAGTGAGCCGAACCAGCGCGAAGCCAATCAACGCAGTGCCCCTGCCGTTGAGCGCGGGCTGTTCCTGGTTCCCAAGGTCATTGAGTGAGCTTTTTTTCTGAGTGAGCTCCGATTCTGGCGGGGGCACCCCCACAGGCTTCGTTGCGCCATTTGCACCAACCCAATTTGATCCACCGCATGAGTACCCACCAAGATTTGCACCACTGGGGCGTGGCCGAACTGGCCTCCCGGCTGGCGGCTGGCCAGGTTTCCAGCGTCGAGGCCACCCAGCATCTGCTGACCCGCGCCCGCCAGCACAGCGATTTGGGAGCCTACCTGGCTTTCAACGACGAGGCCGCACTGGCCCAGGCCCAGGCCGCCGATGCCCGCCTGCAAGCGGGCGAGCGCACCCCTTTGCTGGGCGTGCCCATCGCCCACAAAGACATCTTCGTCACCCGCAACCTGCCCACCACGGCAGGCTCCAAAATGCTGGAGGGCTACCTCAGTCCCTTTGATGCCACGGTGGTGACCAAACTGGCCGATGCGGGCATGGTGACGCTGGGCAAGCTCAACTGCGACGAATTTGCAATGGGCTCGGGCAACGACAACTCGGCCTACCTGCCCGCGCACAACCCCTGGGACCGCGAGCGCATTCCCGGCGGCTCGTCCGGCGGCTCGGCCGCTGCGGTGGCAGCGCGGCTGGTGCCTGCGGCTACCGGCACCGACACGGGCGGCTCCATCCGCCAGCCTGCGTCCCTGACGGGCATCACCGGCATCAAGCCCACCTATGGCCGCTGCTCGCGCTATGGCATGGTGGCGTTTGCCTCCAGCCTGGACCAGGCCGGGCCGATGGCCCGCAGTGCGCTGGACTGTGCCCTGCTGCTGTCGGCCATGGCCGGACCGGACCTGGACCGCGACTCCACCTCACTGGACAGGCCAGCGGAAGACTTTGCATCCGGTTTGGTGGCTGCTGGGGCTTTGTCCAAAGGCGCAACAGACGACAAATCTTTGAAGCCCCTGCAAGGCTTGCGCATCGGCCTGCCCAAAGAGTTCTTTGGCGACGGTTGCGCCAGCGGCGTGCAGGCAGCGGTGCGTGCCGCGCTGGCCGAGTTCGAAAAACAGGGTGCCACGCTGGTGGACATTTCGCTGCCCCGCACCGAGCTGTCGATCCCCGTGTACTACATCATTGCCCCGGCGGAAGCCAGCTCCAACCTCAGCCGTTTTGATGGTGTGAAGTTCGGCCACCGCGCTGCGCAGTACACCGATCTGGCCGACATGTACCAGAAGTCCCGCACCGAAGGCTTTGGCCCCGAAGTGCAAAAGCGCATCATGATCGGCACCTACGTGCTGAGCCACGGCTACTACGATGCCTACTACCTCCAGGCCCAGAAAATCCGCCGCCTGATCGCGCAGGACTTCCAGCAGGCGTTCACCCAGTGTGACCTGATTGCCGGGCCGGTGTCGCCCACCGTGGCCTGGAAAATCGGCGAGAAGTCCGAAGACCCCGTGGCCAACTACCTGGCCGACATCTACACCCTGTCCACCAGCCTTGCCGGTCTGCCCGGCATGAGCATCCCGGCAGGCTTTGGCGAACACGGCATGCCCGTGGGCCTGCAACTCATCGGTAACTATTTTCAGGAAGCGCAGCTGCTGGGCGTGGCCCACCGGTTCCAGCAGGCCACCGACTGGCACACCCGCGCACCGCAGGAATTTTCAGCATGAGCAAGTCCAGCACATCCCTCCTGGTGCGCGGCTACGAAGTCGTGATCGGCTTCGAGACCCACGCCCAGCTTTCCACGGCCAGCAAAATTTTCAGCCGTGCGCCTACCGCCTTCGGTGCCGAGCCCAACACGCAAGCCTGTGCGGTGGACTTGGCCCTGCCCGGCACGCTGCCGGTGATGAACAAGGGCGCGGTCGAGCGCGCCATCCAGTTCGGGCTGGCCGTCGGTTCGCACGTGGCCGAGGAAAGCGTGTTTGCCCGCAAGAACTATTTCTACCCCGACCTGCCCAAGGGCTACCAGATCAGCCAGTTCGAGATTCCGGTGGTGCAGGGCGGCAGCGTCGAGTTTTTCCTGGGTGAAGAGAAAAAATCCGTCCGCCTGGTGCGGGCCCACCTGGAAGAAGACGCGGGCAAAAGCCTGCACGAAGATTTCATTGGCCAGTCTGGCATCGACCTGAACCGCGCTGGCACGCCGCTGCTGGAAATCGTGACCGAGCCCGACATGCGTTCCACCGCCGAGGCCGTGGCCTACGCCAAAGAGCTGCACAAGATCGTGACCTGGATCGGCATTTGCGACGGCAACATGCAAGAGGGCTCTTTCCGCTGCGATGCCAACGTGTCGGTGCGCAAGCCCGGTGCGCCCTTGGGCACCCGCCGCGAGATCAAGAACTTGAACTCGTTCAAGTTCATGCAGCAGGCCATCGACTTCGAGATCCGCTGGCAGATCGAGCAGATTGAAGACGGCTTCGACATCCAGCAGGCCACCGTGCTGTTCGACCCCGACACGGGCGAAACCCGCGCCATGCGCACCAAGGAAGATGCCGCCGACTACCGCTACTTCCCCGACCCCGACCTGCCACCGCTGGTGATCGGTCGCGACTGGGTGGAGCGCGTGCGCTCCGAGATGGCTGAGCTGCCGCGTGTGATGGCCGCCCGCTTCGTGGCCGACTACGGCCTGCCCGAATACGATGCCACCACCCTGACGCAAAGCCAGGCGATGGCCGCCTATTTCGAGGCCGTGGCCAAGGCTTGCGGCCAGCCCAAACTGGCGAGCAACTGGGTGATGGGGGAAATTTCGCGCCGCCTGAACCAATCGGCAGGCAGTGGCGAGGTGGACTTCGGCTCCCTGCCCGTGTCCGCCGCCCTGCTGGCTGCGCTGATCGGGCGCATTGGCGATGGCACCATTTCCAATAATGCGGCCAAGCAGGTGTTTGATGCGCTGTGGGCCGGCGAGGCAGCCGAGGGCGATGCCTTGGCTCAGGTGGACAGCCTGATCGCCGCCAAGGGCCTCAAGCAGATGAACGACAGCGGGGCGCTCGAAGCCATCATTGCCGAGGTGCTGGCTGCCAACGAGAAGAACGTGGCCGAGTACCGCTCGGGCAAGGAAAAGGCCTTCAATGCCCTGGTCGGCCAGATCATGAAGGCCAGCAAGGGCAAGGCCAATCCGGCGCAGGTCAATGAGTTGCTGAAAGCCAAGCTGGGCTGAACCGGGGCTTGGGGTTGTGCGCGGCGGTTCCCCCGTCCTTAGCGGGCGGGGGCCGCGCTGGCTGCGGCCCACAGAACCTTGAGGCGCACCAACTCCTCGTCAAAGCGGGCGTTGATGCGTTGGCTTTCTTCCTGCTGGTACTCCATCAGCCGCTTCTGGGCTTCGATCTGCTCGGCATTTTCCTTGACCCGATGCTGCAGCCAGGCCGGTGCTTTTTTGGGGTCGCCCTTGTAAAACTCCAGCTCGGCTTGCAGGTTTTCCCGTTGCTTGATCAGATCCTGGGTGCGCCTCTCGATGGCTGCCTGGGTGTTTTTCACCACGGCCAGTTGCTGTTGGCGCTCCTGGTCATGCTGTTTCTGGCTGCCGTAGCGGGCCAGCAAGGCGCGGTCGCGTTTTTTTTCTTCTGCCTGTTTGAGTCGCAGGGCCGCTTCCTGCTGGGCTTTGGCCTCTTCACGCGCGCGCTCTTCAGCGGTCAGATTGGGTGGAATCACGCGCCGGGTGATGCCTGTGGGGCTCAGTTCGCGTTGTTCTCGATCCAGGCATTCTGGAATGGGTCGGTCGGCTGTGATGCGTCGCCCGAGACTGTCCACGCATGAATAGATGCCGGGGCCGTTTGCGCCGTAGTCTTGCTGCGCCTGTGCTTGTCCAACTGAACCAATCAACCAGACACCCAGAACCGCGCACAGAGTGGTGCGGATGGCGGTGTGGCGGTGTGCTGACTGGATAAGACGGTTCATGGCTGGCTAGACTGCTGGAGATTGTTCAGTTGGCATCGCTCACGCCATAGCGTTGCCGGTAGGCCAGTACCCGATCGTAATGGGCCGACAGTTCGGGCGCACCCGCAACGGACATTGGAGACTTCAGATATTCCAGCAAGTCGGTCAGGCGGGCAATGGCACACACCTGCAAACCCAGTTGTTTGCGTACGTATTGCACAGCACTGTGGGGTAAATCCGTCAGTTGACCATCCGGGCCTGGGCCGGTGGCCATTTCCTGGCGATCCAGTGCCAGGGCCACGCCGTAGGCCGTGGCTCCGGCGGCCTGGATCAGGGCAATGGACTCGCGTGCGGCGGTGCCCGCGCTCATCACGTCGTCCACGATCAGCACCCGCCCCTTGAGCGGAGCGCCCACCAGCGTGCCGCCTTCGCCGTGGTCTTTGGCTTCCTTGCGGTTGTAGGCAAACGGCACGTTGCGGCCCAGACGGGCCAGCTCAATGGCCACCGCCGCGCCCAGCGGAATGCCCTTGTAGGCCGGGCCGAAGATCATGTCGAACTCCATGCCGCTGTCCACAATGCGCTGTGCATAGAATTGGGCCAATTTGCCCAGCTTGGCACCGTCATCGAACAGCCCGGCATTGAAAAAATACGGGCTCATGCGTCCGGCTTTGGTCTTGAATTCGCCAAACTTCAGCACACCAGCCGACACCGCAAATTCAACAAATGCCTGTGCCAGCGCATTGGCCGCAGGTGCGGCTTCATTCTGTTCCACCATGGGAAATTCCTTGTTCAAACTGACCAGCCTCAACCTCAACGGCATCCGCTCGGCCTCCAGCAAGGGGCTGGAAGATTGGGTGGCCAGCAATGCGCCGGATTGTATGTGTGTGCAAGAGCTAAAAGCCCAGGCTCCCGATGTGGCCGGGCGCTTTGAAAGCATCGCAGGCCTGAAGGGCCATTTCCAGTTTGCCCAGAAAAAAGGTTACTCGGGCGTGGGCATTTACACCCGGCACGAGCCCAGCGACGTGGTGGTGGGTTTTGACGGTGACGGGGAGTTCGATGCCGAGGGCCGTTGCGTGGAGCTGCGCTTTGACACGCCGCAGCGCAAGCTGTCCATCCTGAGCGCCTACTTCCCCAGCGGCTCGTCGGGCGAAGAGCGGCAGGCGGCCAAATTCCGGTTTCTGGCCGTGTTTGAACCGCACCTGATGGCGCTCAAAGCCGGGCGCGAGCTGATTCTGTGTGGCGACCTCAACATTGCCCACCAGGAAAAAGACCTGAAGAACTGGCGCAGCAACCAGAAGAACAGCGGCTTTCTGCCCGAAGAACGCGCCTGGATGACCCAGGTGCTGACCCACGGCGGACTGGTGGACGTGTACCGCCAGCTCCACCCCGATACCACCACAGACTGTTACACCTGGTGGAGCAACCGGGGCCAAGCCTGGGCCAACAACGTGGGTTGGCGGCTGGATTACCACCTGGCCACTCCCGCCCTGGCTGCCACGGCCAGAATGGTGGACATCCACAAGGCACAGCGGTTTTCGGATCACGCACCGGTCACGGTGGCGTACGACGGTTTGCTCTGACCGGCGCAGGACACATGACTTCAGGGGCACACATGCATTCGCCAACACACACACGCATCCCTTCCTGGCTGGGCCGCACCGGGCTGGCCGTGGGGCAAGCAGCCAGGCTGGCCGGACAGGCGCTGGGTTGCGCAGTGATTCTGGCCGGTTGCGGCTTGCAGGCCGATACCACGCAGCCCGGCTGGTACCTTGAAAAAACCGGTCCCGACAAGGTGCAGATCGTCTTCACAGGCAAGAACGGCCAGCGTCAGGTGTGGGAGGGTGCGCTGAAAGACGATTCACCCAAGTCCACACCGCTCACGCCGCTGGTGCGTGGTCAGGACAATGGACTGTTTCGCTGGGTGAGGTCCGATTGCGCCGAGCTGGCGTTTGTGCTGACCCGCGAAGAGCTCAAATGCACCACCTGCACCGAGCCATCGGTGTTTGTGCCCTACACCGCCAGTTGTCCGCTGGACCAGACCCGCCTGCCCGTGCAAGGCTGGAAGGAAGTGGGTCTGGAACGCCCCAAATAAGCCATCCTTTTTTGATTGAACGATGCCCATGCTCAAGTACCTGACCATTCCTGTGACTGCGTTTGCCCAGAACTGCTCCATCGTCTGGTGCGACCAGAGCTTGCAGGCCGCCGTGATCGACCCCGGTGGCGATCTGGAGCGGCTGCTGGCCGAAGTCAAGCGCCTGGGCCTGAAGCTGACCCAGATCTGGCTCACCCACGCCCACATCGATCACGCCGGTGGCACGGGCGAGCTGGCGCGGCGGCTGGGTCTGCCCATCATCGGCCCCCATCCCGGTGACCAGTTCTGGATCAATGGTCTGCCACAGCAGAGCCAGATGTTCGGTTTTCCGCCTGCAGAGATGTTCACCCCCACCCGTTGGCTGCACGATGGCGACACCGTGACGCTGGGCGAGCACACCCTGAATGTGCGCCACTGCCCCGGCCACACCCCCGGCCATGTGGTGTTTCACTCGCCCGACATCCAGCGGGTGTTTGTGGGCGATGTGCTGTTTGCCGGCAGCATCGGGCGCACCGATTTCCCGCAGGGCAACCACGCCCAGCTCATCAGCAGCATCCGCGAGCGCCTGTGGCCCATGGGCGACGACACGGTGTTCATTCCCGGCCACGGCCCAGAAAGCACGCTGGGCGAGGAGCGGCAGTTCAATCCGTATGTACGGGGGGCTTGATTGAGGGCGGTGTGCTCACCCACCCCGTGCGGTCTTGTTTCTGGCCTGCTGGTACAAGTCCATCACCTTGGGCACATTGGCTTGCAGTGCTTCGATGCGGTCGGGGCCGGAGGGGTGGGTGGACAGGAAGTTGAGTCCTGGCCCGCCACTGTCGCCGGATGCCTTGCCCATTTTTTGCCACAGCGTCACACCGGCCTGGGGGTCGTAGGCTCCGCGTGCAGCCAGCTCCAGCCCCACCAGATCGGCCTCGGTTTCGTCTTCACGGCTGAATCTCAGTGCCAGCAACTGGGTGCCGAGGTTGGCCGCCAGGTCACCCAGGTCTCCCAGTCCCAGCAGCCTGGCTCCGATGGACAAACCCATGCTGGTGGCCTGGGTTTTGGCCAGCCGTTCGCGGGCGTGCTCGCGCAGGGCATGGGCCATTTCGTGGCCCATGATCATGGCCGCCTCGTCGTTGCTGAGTTTCAGATCGTTCAGGATGCCGGTGTAGAACGCAATTTTCCCGCCGGGCATGCAAAAGGCGTTGATCTGTTTGCTGGCAATGAGGTTGACTTCCCAGCGCCAGTTTTTGGCGCGGTCGTTCCACGGCAAGGCAAACGGAATGAGTTTGCTGGCCGTGGCCCGCAGTGCCCGCAGTTGGGGATGGTTGTCGGGGGCGAGGGCGTTTTGTTGCCGGGCCTCGGCCATCATTTGCTGGTACTGCTGGGCGGCAGCCTGTTCCAGCTCAGCGGCGGGCACCAGTTTACGCAGGCTGGATGCCTTGCCCACGTCCACCTGGGCTTGGGCCTGGGGCCAGGCTCCCAGGCCAGCCACGGTGGCTCCGGCGGCCACGGTGTGTACAAAACCCCGCCGCCCCTGGCGCAGTGATGCAGACAGGGGCTGCCCGCCGGGTGCATCGGCATCCGGTTGGGGGGCAGGGGGGAGGGTGCGCACATTGACCAGGCGCTTGGCATCACACATCCAGCACATGGCTGAATAATAGGCACAAAACACACCATGAACACATCCCCCGCATCTTCTCCTTCTCCAGCCGACGATTCCGTCACAGTCCGCCAGACTTGGCGCGAGGTGTGGCGCAGCTATCTGGAGCCCGCCAGCCTGCGCATGTTTGCCCTCGGGTTTTCAGCCGGACTCCCTCTGCTGCTGGTGCTGGGCACGCTCAGTTTCAGGCTGCGCGAAGCGGGCATTGACCGCGCCACCATCGGCTACCTGAGCTGGGTGGGGCTGGCCTACGCCTTCAAATGGTGCTGGGCTCCGCTGGTGGACAGGTTGCCCATTCCGCTGCTGACCCAGGCGCTGGGGCGGAGGCGCAGTTGGTTGCTGGTGTCGCAGCTGGCCATCGTGGGCGGGCTGGTGGGCATGGCCCTGGCCGACCCGCGCCAGACGCTGGGGCCAGTGGTGTGGTGTGCCCTGCTGGTGGCGGTGGCTTCGGCCACACAGGACATTGCGCTGGATGCGTTTCGCATCGAGTCTGCCGACACCCGGCACCAGGGGGTGCTGGCCGCCACCTACCAGACAGGTTACCGGCTGGCCATGATCTGGGCCGGTGCGGGTGTGTTGTGGGTGGCTGCCTGGGCGGAGGTGTCGCCTGCTGCGGCCCCTGCTGCGGGCGTGATCAGGGCGGCCTACCAGCAGTCAGCCTGGCAACTGGCCTATCTGGTCATGGCCGCCTCCATGCTGCTGGGTGTGCTGACGGTGCTGTTTTCCCGCGAACCGTTCAGGGCCGCATTGCCACCGGCCCGTAACCTGGTCGAATGGCTGCGTGGTGCGCTGGTCGAGCCGTTTGCCGACTTTTTGGGTCGCTACCGCTGGCAGGCGGTGCTCATCCTCGCGCTGATCGGCACCTACCGCATCAGCGATGTGGTCATGGGCATCATGGCCAATCCGTTCTATGTGGACATGGGCTACACCAAAGACCAAGTTGCCAGCGTGACCAAGGTGTACGGCGTGATCATGACCTTGGCTGGCGCGTTCGTGGGCGGTGCGCTCACGGTGCGGTTTGGCATCTACCGCATCCTCATGCTGGGCGCGGCACTCTCGGCGCTCACCAACCTGCTGTTTGCCTGGCTGGCCGGGCATGGGCACGACCTGACGGCCCTGATTGCCGTGATTTCTGCCGACAACCTGAGTGCAGGCATCGCATCGGCAGCGTTCATCGCCTATTTGTCGGGTTTGACCAATGTGCAGTATTCGGCCACCCAGTACGCCTTGTTCAGCTCCATGATGCTGCTGGCCCCCAAGTGGCTGGCAGGCTTTTCGGGGGTGGTGGTGGATGCCGTGGGCTATACGGTGTTTTTCAACGGCACGGCACTGCTGGGCCTGCCTGTGCTCTTGTTGGTGTGGGTTTCAATGAGAAAAATGCCTCTTTCCGCTTGACGCTGCCCCTGCTTCTGTGTCCCACCAGCCAGCTTCATGCAAATTTACATGGCTGACACATGCCCTTGTTGCCCCGCACGCACACTGGCTTATCCCACTTGGATGTTTTTCGATTCCACACCATGACCCCATCCCTGCTGATGATTGAAGACGATGTGCGCTTGGCACGCATGGTGGCGGAATATTTGGGGCAGTCGGGCTATGCCGTGAGCCATGCACCCGATGCCGCCCAGGGGCTTGCCGCCTTGCGTGGCGCAGGCGAACAGCCTGGTACCAGTTCCCATGCCCAGGCGATGCCAGCCCTGGTCATCCTCGACCTGATGCTGCCCGACATGGATGGTCTGGAGGTGTGCCGCCGCATCCGTGCCTTGCCCGGTGCGCTGGGTCGCGTGCCGCTGCTGATGCTCACCGCCAAGGGCGACCCGATGGACCGCATCATCGGTCTGGAAATGGGGGCTGACGATTACCTGCCCAAACCCTTCGAGCCCCGCGAGTTGCTGGCCCGCATCCGTGCCGTGCTGCGCCGCCATGGCGAGGGCAGCGGGCCGTCTCCATCCGTGGGCGGATCGGTGGCCGGTACGGGGGGCCAACCCCGCTTGCGCTTTGGCGCACTCGACATTGACCGCGATGCCCGCATCGTCACCATCGGTGGACAGGCTTGCGACCTCACCTCCTACCAGTTCGATCTGCTGGTGGCCATGGCCGAGCGGGCCGGGCGCGTGCTCACCCGCGACCAGATCATGGAGGCCGTGCGTGGCCGCGAGCTGGAGGCCTTTGACCGCTCTATCGACGTTCACATGGGGCGCATCCGGGCCGCCATCGAGTCCGACCCCAAGCACCCCCGCCGCATCCTGACGGTGCGCGGCGTGGGCTATGTGTTTGCCAAGCAGCAGGATTGAGGGGCTCCGCATGTCGTCGCCCACCCCGCAACCTCCCGATGGCACCCGCCGAGAGCGTTTGCGCTGGTGGCTGGCCCTCTTTCCGCTGTTGCCCCTGCCCACTGTGCTGACACGCAAGCTGTACCTGCGCATCTGGCTCGCGGTAGTGGTGGCCATCACGCTGTTGGCGCTGCTGGCAGGCTGGCTGTGGCGCATGGACATGGAGCGCGAACGTGCCGAACGCCCAGGCCGCGAGATCGTGATCTACGACGTTCAGGGCGAGGTTCTGGGCCAAGCCCCGGCACGGCCCATCGGTACGCCGGGGCATGGCCCGCTGGAATTCCAGGTCACCACCCGCGACGGGCAGACCCTGTTCATCCAGCTGCCCAGGCCATTTCGGCCACCCGGCAAGCCCGGCATGTCTGCACGGCCTGAGCCCATGGGCTTTCTGGGCATGCTGATGTTCATGTCGCTGGCGGTGGCTCTGGGCACCTATCCCGTGGTGCGCTGGCTCACGCAGCGGCTGGAGCGCCTGCAGCAGGGGGTGGAACGCTGGGGGCAGGGCGACCTGTCGGCCCGCCTGCCGGTGCAGGGGCAGGATGAAGTGGCCTTTCTGGCGCAACGTTTCAACGTGGCGGCCGAGCGGGTGCAGGCGGTGGTGGAGTCGCACAAGGTCTTGCTGGCCAATGCCTCGCATGAATTGCGTTCACCGCTGGCCCGCATCCGCATGGGGCTGGAGCTGCTGGACAGCACCGACCCTGCCCAGGCAGAACGGCGGCAGGCCCAGCGCGATGAAATTGCCCGCAACATCGCCGAGCTGGATCAGCTGATTGACGAAATTCTGCTGGCCAGCCGCATGGATGCCGCCGATGCACCGCCGTTGCAGATTGAGCCCATTGACCTGACTGGCCTGGCTGCTGAAGAGTGCGCCCGAACCGGGGCCCAGCTCAATGTGCTGGATCAGCCCACCGTGGAAGCTGATGCCCGCCTGTTGCGCCGTCTGTTGCGCAACCTGCTGGAAAACGCCCAACGGTACGGACGGCATGCCAAGGTGGGTGGCGATGTCGATGTGCTGTGTGCAGAAGCCACAGAGCCGGATGTGGAGCTGACCCTGAGTCAGTTCACTCGACAGGGGCAGGCCTGGGCCCGCGTGGTGGTGGATGACCATGGCCCTGGCGTGCCGCCCGGGCAGCGGGAGCGGATCTTCGAGCCTTTTTTCCGTCTCAAGGGTGCCAGTGAGCGCGAAGGTGGGGTTGGTCTGGGTTTGGCGTTGGTGCGCACCATCGCCATTCGCCACGGCGGCACCGTGTATTGCGGCGACAGACCCGGTGGAGGAGCCCGGTTCACAGTTGAAGTGCCAACAATTTCACAAAAAAAATCCTGAAAAGTGTTGTGTCCTCCCCCGAATGGGGGGTACCCGTTTGTTTCGGGCCAGCGACAATCTTTCTCAGTTGCTGTCACAACTCTCAGCTCGTTTCCAAATACAGGCAAACCGGACAACAGGTTCTGACCAAGTTCCCAACGATGTCCCTTCAAACGGACTTTCAAAACCACCTGCGGGTGGTTTTTTTTTG
>CALMMY010000415.1 GCA_937868695.1 uncultured Comamonadaceae bacterium | reverse complement strand
AGGTGTGGGATCAACGCGCCTACCGCGACTACGACGACACCCAGGAGCTGGGCACCCGCAACATCAAAGTGGCGCTGCGCCGCCTGCGCAAGTTCGCGCGCATCGGGGCCGAAGACGAGCTGGATCTGGACGGCACCATCAAGGGCACAGCGGCCAACGCGGGCTGGCTGGACATCAAGATGCGCCCAGAGCGTCACAACCATGTGAAGGTGCTGCTGCTGATGGACGTGGGCGGCACGATGGACGACCACATCCAGCGTGTGGAAGAGCTGTTTTCGGCGGTGAAGGCCGAGTTCAAGCACCTGGAGTTCTATTACTTCCACAACTGCGTGTATGACTACATGTGGAAGAACAACCGCCGCCGCTATGCCGAAAAGTTTCCCACCTGGGACATCATCCGCAAGTACAACAAAGACTACAAACTCATCTTCGTGGGCGATGCCACCATGAGCCCTTACGAAATTTTGCAACCTGGCGGCAGCGTGGAGTACAGCAACGAGGAAGCCGGGGCAGAATGGCTGCAACGCCTCACGCACGCTTTCCCCAAATTCGCATGGATCAACCCCGAGCCACCCGGCATGTGGCAATACCGCCAGAGCATCAGCATCATCCAGCAGCTGATGAGCGACCGCATGTACCCGCTCACCCTCAAAGGGCTGGAAGACACCATGCGCATGCTGTCCAAATAACCGACACAGGCTCCCCCCGTTTGCCTACATGCACTTCTCCCAGTTGAATTCACCGCCCAACCGCTGTGGCCAGTGTGGCTGCGGCCTGCACTGGGGCTGGCTGCGAACCTGGGCCTGGGCCATGCTGGTGATGCTGGCACTGGCCTGTGGCACGCTGGCCCAGGCGGCGGAGGCCGCCGAGGCTGCACCGTTGCCCGCCGCGCCCGGCCTGCGGTTCAAGGTGGCGGTGGATGCACCCGAGCCTTTGCAGGCACTGCTGGTGCGGCACCTGAACATCCAGCGGTTTCACGATCTGCCCGACCTCGACCTGGCGGAATTGCGCCGCCTGGCCAACCAGGTGCCAGCCGATGTGCGCAGCCTGCTGGGCACACAGGGTTATTTTTCGCCCACGGTGCAGACGCGGCTGCAAGCCCCCGCCGCCCAGGTAGACGGGCCAAGCCAACCACCCGACACAGCGCAACCCGCCGGGGTGTGGACAGTCCACATCACCGTGCAACCCGGCCCGGTGAGTGTGGTGGGCAATGTGCTGGTGGCCTTCACCGGCGAGCAAGACACCGCCGAAACCCCCGATGTATCGCAGCTCACAGCCCGTGAGCGCGTGCGCTCGCAATGGCCGCTGGTCACCGGCGAGCCTTTCAGCCAGGCGGCGTGGGACAGCGCCAAAACCAATGCCCTGCGCACCCTGAGCACCGACACCTTCCCCAACGCCCGCCTGGTGGGCAGCCTGGCCGACGTGGACACCGACACCCACAGCGTGAACCTGGCGGTGGAGCTGGACACCGGCCCGGCGTTTCAGCTCGGCCCCATCCAGATCGAGGGGCTGAAGCTGACCGACCCCACCTGGATCGAGAACATGGTGCGGGTGGGTGGTGCGGTGCCCGGCCAGCCCTACCGCCTGCAAGACCTGCAAACCGCCCAGCAACGGCTGGCACAGAGCGGCTACTTTGAATCGGTGTTTGTGTATGTGGATCCCGACTCCCCGCCCCAGGCCGCGCCCATCCGCGTACAGGTGCGCGAAGCCCGCCGTGGCCGCCTGCTGCTGGGTGTGGGTGCCAGCACCGACAACGGCCACCGCCTGAGCGCCGAGCATGTGTGGAACCGGGTGCCGGGGCTGGACATGCGCGCCCTGTCCAAGCTCACGCTGGAGCGCGACCACCAGAACCTGGAGACCGAATGGCGCACGCCCATCGATGTCAAAGGCTGGCAGTGGCTCACCCGGCTGCAAGCCGAGCGGCTGGATGTCAACCAGTCGTTCACAGGCAGCCAGCAAATCAAACTGGGCAAGGTGCAAGAGACCGAGCACCTGAACCGGGGCTACTTTGTGCAGTACGACCGGGCGCTGACCGACAGCCTGCTGCTGCGCCAGACCAACACGGTGCAAGCCAACGAGTCGGTCAGCGTCAACTATGCGTGGTCACGCAGGCAGTTCGACTCCATGCCCCTGCCCAGCCGGGGGCACGGCCTGGCGGTGGAAGTGGGGGTGGGCACCACGCTGGGCTCGGAGCGCCAGCCCTATGTGCGCGGCAAGGTGCGCTGGCAGGGTTTGCTGCCGCTGGATGGCTTGCGGCAATGGCTGCCCGATCTGCCCAGCGCCACGCCCGCCCCGGTCAGCCCCGCAGCCAGCAGCGCCAGCCAGTCGCGGCTGGGCAGGCTGGCCATGCGGGCAGAAGGCGGGGCCATTGTCAGCAAGCAGCAGGCCCCGGTGCCCGATTCACAGCGCTTCTGGGCCGGGGGCGACCAGTCGGTGCGCGGCTACGGCTTGCACGAAGTGGGCATCGCACAAGCCGATGGCTCGGTGCGCCCTGGCCGCCTGATGGCGGCGGGCAGCCTGGAATGGCAACGCCCGCTGTTCAGCAACAACCAGCCCACCGCCTGGGAAACCACCGTGTTTGTGGATACCGGAGCCGTGGCCGACCAGGTCAGCAACCTGAAGGCGCGGGTGGGCGTGGGCGCGGGCATGCGCTTCAACAGCCCGGCAGGCCCGCTGCAATTTGACCTGGCCTATGGGCTGGCCACCAAAAAATTCCGCCTCCACCTGTCCGTGGGCTTTGCGTTCTGATGGCGCGCCACCCTCCCCTTCGCAACCGGGTTCAGCAGCTCAGCCGTGTGCCGGTGGCGCTGTGGCGGCGGCTGGTCAACGGGGTGGCGTTTGTCATCGCCTGGCTGACCGTGTGGGTGTCGGGGGCCACGCTGGCCACCGCGCTGGCCTGCCTGCTGGCGCTGTGGGTGTGGTCGGGCTCGTCCGACTCATTGCGCCAGGTGCTGGCCATTGCACAGCCCTGGGTGCCCGCACTGGAAACCCTGGAAATGGAAGACGACACCGATGCCTCGGTGCGCAACGGGGGCGAGCTGGGCACGGTTCGCTGGGCCGATGGCCAAGGCCTGCGCATCACCGCATCGGACGTGACCCTGACCTGGGACTGGCTGCCCCTGCTCAAAGCCGAGCCGCTGGCGGTGGTGCTGAAAGCGGGCGAGGTACACATCGGCGACGAGCGCCCACCCGCCACCGACGCACCGGCCCCGCCCGAAGATGTGCTGCTGCCCGTGTCGCTACAGGCGCAGCTGGACATCGCCCGCCTGACCCTGCCGGGCGCACAGCCCGTGGTCATCCGGAACATACAGGGCACCTACGGGTACGACGGCGACGATGAAGAGGCCCGCCACCGGCTGAACCAGCTGCGCCTGGAAGTGGCCCAGGGCAGCTACGAGGTGGATGCCGCGCTGCAAGCCGTGGCCCCGCTGGCGCTGGAGGCCGACATCCGGGGCCAGGTGCGCGGCGACTTGCCCGCACTGGGCGGCCAGGCGGCCCAAACCTGGCAAGGCCGCCTGACTGCGCATGTGCAAGGCGCACTGAGCCACGCCGACCCGGCCCTGCGCACACAGGCCAGCCTCGACATTCAGGCCCAGCTGCACGATGAAACGGCGGGCGCACCACGCACCATCCGGCCTGGGCTGCAAGCCAATGCCACCGTCCATCCCTGGCAGGCACCGTATCTGCACGCCCTGAAAGCCGACCTGCGGCACCTGAATCTGGCCGCCCTGTGGCCCCAGCTGCCCACCACCGTGCTGAGCGGGCAACTGCACGTTCAGCCCGTTCAACCTGCACAAACGGGAGCGGCCCAGACCGACCCGCCCGCACCCGCTGCGGCCCCAGTACCCGCTGCCAGCCCGACCAGCTGGCAGTTGCATGCCGACCTGAACAACGCGGCCAGTGGCCCCTGGGATCAGGGCCGCCTGCCGGTGACCGCGCTGCAAATCGACACCCTGGCCAACGCCCAGGGGCTGGATGTGTCCCGGCTTCAACTGCGCGTGGGCCAAGGCAGCGTACAAGGCCAGGGCCGCTGGCGCACAGGCCAGACCACGGCCCAGGGCCAACTTGTGCTCAAGGCCGTGCCGCTGCACGAGCTGCACACCCTGCTCAAACCCACCCTGGTGTCCGGCTCGGTCGGGTTCAGCCCGGCTGCGGCACGCCCGGCGCAGGCCCCAGCCAAGGCAACCGCACAAGCCACGCCCCAGGCCACCGACATCACCATTGACCTGAGCACCCCCGCTGCGTCAGAGAGGGCCGCTGGCAAGGCGGTGGCCAACCACGCACCCGGCGCACCAGCCGAAGGCCGCCAGTCTGTCCAGACGGTGGGTTTTGGCGGCCTGAAACTGCATGGCCAGTGGACGGGCCGTGAGCTGCAACTCAGCCAGCTCTGGCTGCACCTGCTGGGGGCCGAGGTGCGCGGCCAACTGAACCTGAGCCCGTCACCCTGGCGCGCCAGCGGCCAGCTCCAGGCCCAGGCACCCGGCTGGCAGGCCAGCACGCAGGGCCACCTGTCTGACGCACAAGGCGAGGGGCAACTCAAGCTCCAGGCGGGCGATCTGGCGCAGCTGGCAGCCTGGCTGCGCACCTTGCCTGGCGTGGGCCAGGCCCTGCCGCCCGCACTGAAACTGGGCGGCGAAGCCCAGCTGGCCCTCGACTGGCAAGGTGGCTGGCTCACGCCCGCAGGCCCCGCGCTGCAAGCCAGTTTGCGCAGCAGCCAGCTCTCGGTACACACGGCACCCGATCAGCCCCCCCTGCGGGCAACGGCCACCCACCTCACCCTGGCGGGCAACCTGCACAGCGCCCAGGTGGTGGCCGACAGCCAGCTGAGCCACAACCAGCTCAATGCCCTGGTGCATGCCCGCACGCACACCGGCCCCCTGTCGGCACAGAGCGGGCAACTGGTGGTCGAGGCCCTGTCGGTGCGGCTGCACAACTCAGCCGCCACCCAGACGCTCCAGCTCAGCAGCCAGCAGGCCACCACCCTCAACTGGGCCAATGGCAGCTGGCAACTCACACCGGGCCAGATCAGCGTGCAAGCCCTTGCCCGCACGGCCCAGCCCGCCCCGGCCACACCGGCCACCACGCCTGCGGCCAGCACCCTGATCAGCTGGCAGCAATTCAGCATCAGCCAGGGTGTGCTCAGCACGCAAGGCCAACTCAGCAGCCTGACGCTCGACTGGCTCGATGCCGCCCCCGGCCTGCTGGGCAACACGCCTGACCGCTGGCTGAGCGACCAGGGCCTGCAAAGCAACCTCAGCTGGGATGGCCGCTGGCACGTCCGCTGGCCGCTGCGGCCCGGCACCACCGGCCCCTCGCCCGACCTGAAGCTGGACTTGCAACGCACACACGGCGACCTCCGCTTTCGCAACGCCGACAGCGGTAACGGCAACGACGACAGCCGCCAGACCGCCACCGTGGCCGCCGACATGCAACGCGCCGACCTGCACATCAGCACCCAAGGCCAGACGCTGCAAACCCGCCTGAACTGGGACAGCCGGCTCACCGGCCAGCTCAGCGCCAGCTTCCAGACCGCCTGGCAAGCCGTGGACGGGCGCTGGCAACTGCCCCCCCAGTCGCCACTGCAAGGCCAAATCAGCGCCAACCTGACCGACATCAGCCACTGGTCGCCATTGGTCACGCCACCCGGCTGGCGTGCGCATGGTCGGTTACAAGTGCAAGCCAGCGTGGGCGGCACACTCGGTCAGCCAGACTGGCGAGGCGAACTGTCGGCCACCAACCTGTCGGCCCGCTCCGTGGTGGAGGGGTTGGAATTCGGCAATGGCCACCTGCTGGCCACCCTCTCCGGAGAAAAAATCCACATCACCCAGCTTGAGCTGGAGGGCGCGGGCGGGGCCAAAGCCGGTGGCCGCCTGAGCGGCAGCGGTCTGGCCCAGTGGCACAGCAGTGACCGCGCCCTGCCCCAGCGCCTGCAACTCAACCTGCAAGCCAAGGCCGAGCGGCTGCGCGTGTCGTCGCGGGCAGACCGGCGGCTCACGCTGTCGGGCGATGTGTCGGCCAACCTGCAAGACAGCCTGCTGAAACTGCGCGGCGAGCTGGCCGTCGATCAGGCCCTGTTCATCCTGCCCGACGAAACCACGCCCGCACTGGGCACCGATGTGGTGGTGCGGCAAACCACCATCGGCGTACCCGACCGGGGCAGCCGGGTCAAAACCGACCTGCTCATCCACATCGCACTGGGCAGGCAGCTTGAAGTGCGCGGACAGGGTCTGCAAACCCACCTGGGTGGCCAGGTGTCGCTGATCAGCAGCCCATCGTCACCCGGCCTGCGCGTGCTGGGCGAGGTGCGCACGCTGGACGGCAGCTACCAGGCCTACGGCCAAAGGCTGAAGATGCAAGAAGGGGTCATCCGCTTCTCCGGCCCCTATGACGATCCCACCCTCAGCATCCTGGCGCTGCGCCCGGCCAGCGCGTTCCGAGACAGCGATGCCCAGGTGGTGGGCGTGAAAATCACCGGCAGCGCCCGCGCCCCGCTGGTCAAGCTGTACGCCAACCCCGACCTGCCCGACAGCGAAAAGCTGGCCTGGCTGGTGCTGGGCCGCCCCGCTTCGGGCACCGGCGCTGAAGCCGCCATCCTGCAACAGGCGGCGCTGGCCCTGCTCAGCGGCAGCGGCGGGGCCATCGATGCCAGCCTGGCCTCGCGCCTGGGGCTGGACGAAATTGCCTTCCGGGGTTCATCCACCCAGGCCGATGGCACCACCCAGGCCGCCGGGGTGGCCCTGGGCAAACGCCTGTCCAACAAGCTGTACGTGGCCTACGAAACCAGCCTGAACACGGCAATGGGCACGGTGTCGCTGTTTTACGACGTGTCGCGCCGCCTCACCCTGCGCGCCAGGGCTGGCGAAGAAAACGCCATCGACCTCATCTTCACCATTCCGCACGACTGAAGCCGGGCGCTGCCACCCGAAACGCACAGGTAGAATCGCACCCGCTGCCGCCATAGTTCAATGGATAGAACGAGTGCCTCCTAAGCGCTAGATACAGGTTCGATTCCTGTTGGTGGTACCAGTTTCAAACCCGCGCAGGCCCCTGGCCTTCGCGGGTTTTTCTGTTTTTGGCCTACATCCCGCCAAACAGCCCGTCTTCATCCAGCAGCGCCCAGGCCATTTCGGGGTGGCGCTCCATGCTGTGCTTGATGGCTGCGGGAATGGACTGGCGGGTTTTGCGGCACAGGCCTGGCTGCTCGTGAACCAGGATGACGATGCCGCGCAGGGTGCGCACCTCGTTCGGGCTGGGTGTGATGCTCAGGCGGATGCCCAGCTGGTCGAACATGCGGCCCTCCATGCGGCGCAGGTCGGCCAGGCTGGTCAGGTTTTCCAGGCGCTCCAGCAGGCGTTTTTCTTCCGCGCGGGTCAGGCACATCACCCGCCAGTCGGCAGCGGGGTTGGCCAGCAGCGCATCGCGCCCGCACACGCAGGTGCCGGGCGGGCATTCGGTTCGGATGGGAATGGCGGTGGGGAGGTTCATCGTCTGTGTGGGCCGGTTGCGCATTTTCATCCAGCCCGGCCCTGTCAGCACCCGCGAATGCACGCATGACACAATCCGCCCGCCGGGGCCGGGTGGCCCCTGTGACCGAGCAACCGCTGCCGGGTGGCGCATTGATACTGGGGAATGACATGCCGATTGTTGTGTTCAACCAAAAAGGCGGGGTGGGCAAATCCACCATCACCTGCAACCTGGCCGCCATCAGCGCAGCCCAAGGCGTGCGCACGCTGGTGATTGACCTGGACCCCCAGGGCAACTCCAGCAACTACCTGCAAGGCGACACGGCCCAGCCCGCCCAGCCTACGGTGGCCAGCTTCTTCGAGCAGACGCTGAGCTACAGCTTCAAGAGCGTGCCCGCCACCGATTTCGTGGTGCCCACCCCGTTCGACAACCTGAGCCTGATGGCCTCCAATCCGGCGCTCAACGAGTTGCAGGTGAAGCTGGAATCGCGCCAGAAAATCTACAAGCTGCGCGAAGCCTTGCAGGAGCTGGGCAAGGTGTACGGGCGCATCTACATCGACACGCCCCCGGCGCTCAATTTCTTCACCCGCTCGGCGCTGATCGGGTCATCGGGCTGCCTGATTCCGTTCGACTGCGACAGCTTCTCGCGCCAGGCGCTGTATGCGCTGCTGGACAACGTGCAGGAAATCCAGGCCGACCACAACCCCGGCCTGAAGGTGCAGGGCATTGTGGTCAACCAGTTCCAGCCCCGCGCCAACCTGCCCCAGCGCATGGTGGCCGAGCTGATTGCAGAGGGCCTGCCCGTGCTCAAGCCCTACCTGCCATCGTCCGTCAAGATCCGCGAATCGCACGAGCAGTGTCTGCCCATGATCCACCTCGACCCCCAGCACAAAATCACGCTGGCAATGGTGGCGCTGCATGACGGGCTGAAGGGCTGATCGATCCAGACGCACACAACAAAAAACCCGCAGCCTTTTGAGCTGCGGGTCTGTCGTGTCACTGGCGGAAAGAGAGGGAT
Organism: uncultured Comamonadaceae bacterium; assembly: GCA_937868695.1. Taxonomy (GTDB): domain Bacteria; phylum Pseudomonadota; class Gammaproteobacteria; order Burkholderiales; family Burkholderiaceae_C; genus UBA2334. Next base: position 3,779 of record CALMMY010000415.1, on the reverse strand, counting down.
TCGAACCCTCGGTACTGGAGAACCAGTACGCCGGATTTCGAATCCGGTGCATTCGACCACTCTGCCATCTTTCCGGGTGGGTCGTTGTTCTGTGAAGAGCCGCGATTCTAGCAGCCGGGCGACCCAGGTTCGCCGGGCTGGCCTCAGGCTTTGAGCAGGGTCAGCCCGCCCATGTAGGGGCGCAGCACTTCGGGCACGGTGATGCTGCCGTCGGCGTTCTGGTAGTTTTCCAGCACGGCCACCAGGGCGCGGCCCACGGCCAGGCCGGAGCCGTTGAGGGTGTGAACCAGCTCGTTCTTGCCCTGGGCGTTTTTGAAGCGGGCTTGCAGGCGGCGGGCCTGGAAGGCTTCGCAGTTGCTGACGGAGCTGATTTCGCGGTAGGTGTTCTGGGCGGGCACCCACACTTCCAGGTCGTGCGTGCGGGTGGCCCCGAAGCCCATGTCGCCGGTACACAGCACGATGACGCGGTAGGCCAGGCCCAGCTTTTGCAGCACGGCTTCGGCGTGGCCGGTCATGGCATCGAGGGCTTCGTAGCTTGTTTCGGGGTGGACGATCTGCACCATTTCCACCTTGTCGAACTGGTGCTGGCGGATGAGGCCGCGCGTGTCGCGCCCGGCACTGCCGGCCTCGGAGCGGAAGCAGGGGGTGTGGGCGGTGAGCTTGATGGGCAGGTCGGCCTCAGCCACCACTTCGTCGCGCACAAAGTTGGTCAGCGTCACTTCGCTGGTGGGAATGAGGTAGAGGGCCTGGTTGTCGGGCACGGGTTCGCTGTCCTGGCCGCCTTTTTTGGCGGCAAACAGGTCACCCTCGAACTTGGGCAGCTGGCCGGTGCCGCGCAGGGTGTCGGCGTTGACGATGTAGGGGGTGTAGCACTCGGTGTAGCCGTGCTCGTTGGTCTGCGTGTCCAGCATGAACTGGGCCAGCGCACGGTGCAGGCGGGCGACCTGGCCTTTCATGACGGTGAAGCGGGCACCGGCGAGCTTGGCCCCGGTTTCGGGGTCCAGGCCCAGCGGCAGGGCCAGGTCCACATGGTCTTTGGGCTCAAAGCCCAGCGGTGCGGGCGAGCCGCCCAGGCCGTCCTGGGGGCTCCAGCGGCGCAGCTCGACGTTGGCATGCTCGTCGGCCCCCACGGGCACGCTGGCGTGCGGCAGGTTGGGCACGGCTTGCAGCAGTTGCAGCAGCTCGGCCTGGATCTGATCCAGGCGCTTGGCTGACGACTCCAGCTCGGCCTTGGCGGCGCTGACCTGGGCCATGACGGCATCGGCCTCGGCATGCTGGCCCTTGGCCTTGAGGCCGCCGATCTGTTTGGACAGGCTGTTGCGCTGGGCTTGCAGTTCTTCGGTGCGCACTTGCAGGGTTTTGCGCTCGGCTTCCAGGGCGGTGAAGGCGGCCACGTCCAGGAAAGGCTGGGGGGTTTTGCGGGTGTTCAGGCGGGCGATCACGCCATCGAGGTCTTTGCGCAGCAGTGTGATGTCGAGCATGGGATTTTTTGTATGGTTTTTTGGCCGTTTGTGCTTTCAGAAATTGCGCAAGCAGCTATTGAGTTTGAACTGTTTCTGATCTGTACCGATCAATCCTGGTCAGCCGTGTCCAGCCTCAGCCCTTTGGGCAGCGGGAAGCGGGTGGTTTCTTCGATGCCGTCCATCTTGCGCACGGACACGGCACCCAGCTCACGCAGGCGCTGCACCACGCCTTGCACCAGGTGCTCAGGCGCTGAAGCCCCGGCGGTGATGCCCACGCGCTGGCGCTGCTCGAACCACTCGGGCTGGAGCTGGCTGGCATCGTCCACCATGTAGGCCGGGGTGCCCAGCTTGGCGGCGAGTTCGCGCAGGCGGTTGCTGTTGCTGCTGGTGGGGCTGCCGACCACGATGACGACATCGGCCTGGCCGCTGAGCAGCTTGACGGCATCCTGCCGGTTCTGGGTGGCGTAGCAGATGTCCTGCTGCTTGGGCGAGCGGATGGCGGGAAAGCGGGCCACCACGGCGGCAGTGATTTCGGCGGCATCGTCCACGCTGAGGGTGGTCTGGGTGACCACGGCCAGCCGCTCGGTCTGGCGGGGCTGCACATGGGCCACGTCGGCCACGTCTTCCACCAGGTGGATGCCTTCACTGAGCTGGCCCATGGTGCCTTCCACCTCGGGGTGGCCCTTGTGGCCGATCATGATGAACTCGAAACCCTCTTTGGCCAGCTTGGCCACCTCCACATGCACCTTGGTGACCAGCGGGCAGGTGGCATCGAACACGCGGAACCCGCGCTGATCGGCCTCGGCCTGCACGGCCTTGCTGACTCCGTGCGCCGAGAAGATGAGGGTGGCACCGGGGGGTACATCGGCCAGGTCTTCGATGAAGATGGCTCCGCGCGATTTGAGGTCGTTGACCACATGGGTGTTGTGGACGATTTCGTGGCGCACATAGATGGGGGCACCGAACTTGAGCAGGGCGCGGTCCACGATTTCGATGGCGCGGTCCACACCGGCGCAGAAGCCGCGCGGCTCGGCCAGGGTGATTTCGGCCTGGGGGTGTAGCACAGTCATCACAGCACCCCGATGAGTTGGACTTCGAAGCGCACGGGCTGGCCGGCCAGCGGGTGGTTGAAGTCAAACAGCACCGCGCCGTCTGTGCGCACTTCGCGCACCGATCCGGCGTAGCTGCCCAGCCCGTCGGGGGTGGGAAACTGCACCACGTCGCCTGCGGCGTACTGTTCTTTGGGGTCGCCCAGCTCGTTGAGCAGCTTGCGGGCCACCCACTGCACCATGTCGGGCTGGTGGTCGCCGAAGGCTTCACCGGCGGGCAGCTCGAAGGTGGTGTGCGTGCCTTCGGCCAGGCCCAGCAGGCGCTGCTCCAGCGCGGGCGAGAGCTGGCCGGAGCCCAGGCTCAGGGTGGCGGGTTTGGCATCGAAGGTGTTGACGAAGTCTTGCCCCTGCAAACTGGACAGGCGGTAATGCAAGGTGAGAAAAGAGCTGGCATCAACAGTGGACATGGGTGTGCGTTCAAGGTGGGGGCGGTCGGGAACCGGGGGCCGCAAGCGGGGCGGGCAGCCGTGGCTAAACTGGCGCTATTGTAGAAAGCAGGGGGAAAAGACCACATGAACATGAAACTGATGCCCGCCGATTCGCGCCCGCGCGAGAAGCTGCTGCAACGCGGCCCCGGTGCTCTGACCGATGCCGAGCTGCTGGCCCTGCTGCTGCGCACGGGCATCCAGGGCAAGAATGTGGTGGCCCTGGCCCAGGAGCTGCTGGCGCAGTTCAATGGCATTGCGGGCCTGCTGCACACCCCCGCCGAGGCGCTCAAAACCATCAAGGGCCTGGGCCCGGCCAAGCGGGCCGAGCTGGTGGCGGTGCTGGAGCTGGCCCGCCGCGCCCTGGCCCAGCAGATGCAGGAAAAGCCCTGTTTCGATGGCCCGCAGGCCGTGCGCGACTACCTGCAACTGCAACTGGGCGCACGCAGCCACGAGGTGTTTGCGGTGCTGTTTCTGGACAGCCAGCACAGGCTGCTGGCGTTTGAGGAATTGTTCAGGGGCACGCTGACGCAGACCAGCGTGTACCCGCGCGAGGTGGTGCTGCGCGCCCTGCACCACCATGCCGCCGCCGTGGTGCTGGCACACAACCACCCCAGCGGCAGCACCCAGCCATCGAGCGCCGACGAGGCCCTGACCCGCACGCTCAAAACCACGCTGGCCCTGGTGGATGTGCGGGTGCTGGACCATTTTGTGGTCACGGCCCACGGGGCCACCAGCATGGCCGAGCTGGGGCTGGTGTAGCACCCGGCTGGTTTGGCGGG
>CALMMY010000414.1 GCA_937868695.1 uncultured Comamonadaceae bacterium | reverse complement strand
ACCCTCCCCAGCACGCACCGTCAGCACGGCATGGCTCGCCACCACACACGTCAGCAGAGAAACAGAACGCCACCACACAAGCCAGCCAAGAAAAGGCCCGCACCGGCTGCGCACGGCGCAACCCGGTTCAGCCCGAAACCAGCGCCAGCAATCGGTCGGCCACCACCGCGCCACCCCACCAGAGCAGCCCCACCGAAGCCACAGCGGCGACGGTGGCCAGGTAGCCCGCCAGCAACATCAGGCCATCGCGCAGACGCAGGCCCCAGGCAACCAACACCATGGCCAGGGCGGGCAGCACATTGTCAAAACTGATCAGGGGCACCGGCACCACCATAGACAACCCGGCGGCGCACAACACCACCCCATTGAGCATGCGGGCGGGCTGGTTGCTCAAGGCCAGCATGCGGGGTCGGCTCACCCTGGCGATGACGCGGACACTCCGGTTGACCATCCCGGCCAGCACCACCTGGGTGCGCGCGCCCAGCTCCCGGCGGGCCAGCCAGCGCGGCAAAGGAAGCGGCTGCCCCCGGCACAGGCCAATAGCGATCAACAGGCACAAGCTGCCCACCACCGAAGCCATGCCGGGCAAGGCCACCGGAAACAACAGCGGCATGGCCAGCAGCCCCAGCCAGACCAGCCGCTGCCGCGCTCCCTCACCAATGGTGTCGGCCAGCGTGCCGCCCATCGAGGCCAACTGCGCCACCGCCATTCTTTCCACGGCAGAGCGCCGTCTGTTCATCCGGCTGGGGAGTGTGTCAGAGGTCGAGGGGAGCGATGGGGGCATGGTTGTTCAATGCGGAGCACGGTTGCACGTAGGCTGACAAACCGTGAACCATAGCCGGTTGCAGCGACACAAAAAAGCAGCTTTTCAACACATTCAACATCAGATAAAACCTGAGCAGACAGCCCCATGACCCCTTTCCGACACACCCATGCCAGCAGCGAAATGCGGACATTGCCGCCGCTTGCTGCCCACGCTCCACGGTTTGATCCGGCGGCAGGCCTGCTGTTTGTGGTCAACGCCGCCTCGGGTGCCCACGACGTGGAGGCCAAACGCGGGGTGATTGAATCGGTGTTGTCGGCACACGGCTGCCCAGGTGAGCTGCTGGTTTGCCGACCTGCGGAGCTGGAGCGGGTGGCCCACGAAGCCGCCGCGCTGGCGGTGGCACGCGGCACGGCGGTGGTGGCGGTGGGCGGCGATGGCAGCCTCAACACCGTGGCCCAGGCCGCACACGCCGCCGGTTGCCCGATGGGGGTCATTCCCTACGGTACCTTCAACTACTTTGCCCGCACCCACGGCATTCCCACCGATCCGGCTGCGGCGGTGCGGCTGCTGCTGGACGCGCACCCCAGCCCCGTGCAGGTGGCTGCGCTGAACAACCGGCTGTTTCTGGTCAACGCCAGCCTGGGGCTGTACCCGGAACTGCTGCAAGACCGCGAAGCCTACAAAGCCCGCTTTGGCCGCAGCCGCTGGGTGGCGCTGGTGGCGGCGGTGGCCACCTTGCTGCATGCGCAGCGTCGGCTGCGCCTGCACATCGAGACGGGTTCTTCGGTGCGCGATGTGCAGACCCTGACGCTGTTTGTGGGCAACAACCGGCTGCAGCTGGCGCAACTGGGTGCCGACCCTCCCGACACCCTGGCGGGCACGCCCGGCCACGGCAGCATGGCGGCGCTGATGCTGCGGCCCATCGGCACGCTGGCCATGCTCAAACTGATGCTGCACGGCGCAATGGGCAGGCTGGGCGAGGCCGCCGGGGTGGAGAGTTTCGAGTTTCACCACATGGTGATCCGCCCCAGGCTGGCACCTGGGCGCAGAACAGTGGTGGTGGCCTTTGACGGCGAGGTGGCCCGCATGCGCTCCCCCATCGACATCCGCGTGCTGGCCCACCCCCTGTACCTGCTCCAGGCCAACGGTACAGCCAACATGGCCAACAGACCAGGAGCGTGACATGGGCGTGTTGCTGCACATCTCCGACACCCATTTCGGCACCGAACAAGCGCCGGTGGTTGAGGCCCTGGTGGCCCTCGCAGCACAGCAGCGGCCCGATGTGGTGGTGCTGTCGGGCGACATCACCCAGCGGGCGCGGCCCGCCCAGTTTCGGGCGGCCCAGGCCTGTGTGGAGCGATTGGGTGCGCCCGTGCTGGCCATTCCGGGCAACCACGACATTGCGCTGTTCGACCTGTGGGCGCGGCTGACCCGGCCCTACGCGCGGTTTTCAGCGGTGTTCGGGGCCGACCTGGAGCCCGTGCATGCCTCGCCCGATTGGCTGGTGGTGGGGGTCAACACCACCCGTGCGCGGCGGCACAGGCACGGCGAGGTGTCGGCGGCACAAATCGAGCGCGTGGCCCGCCTGTTGGCGAGCGCCAGCCCCCGGCAGTTGCGCGTGGTGGTGGTGCATCAGCCCGTGGCCGTGCCACTGGACAACGAGCGGCACAACTTGCTGCGTGGCAATGCGCAAGCCACACGGGCATGGGCCGCCGCCGGTGCCGACCTGGTGCTGGGCGGCCACATCCACCTGCCCTTCACACTGCCGCTGGACGGACTGGCGCGGCGGCTGTGGGCGGTGCAGGCGGGCACGGCTGTTTCAGCGCGCACGCGGTCTGGGGTGCCCAATTCGGTCAACATCTTGCGCTGGGGTGCAGCAACAGAACACGGTTCACATTCAGCGCCAGCCCGTGCCTTGCCGGACGGGTGCTGCCTGATTGAGCGGTGGGACTTCGATCAGCGGGAGCGGGCTTTTGTACACACGGGCACCGCCACCGTGCAGCCGGAGCGCGGTTGAGGAAATGCGGGGAGCACCGATGCCGATTCAGATCAGCAAGGCAGCCACAAACACCCCCACCATGATGAACGCGGTCACCACTTTGGCAATCAGCCCCACCATGATGCCCACCCAGGTGGCCATGCCCACTTTGGCTGCGCGGGCGTGGTCTTTCTGGGCCAGGTACTCGCCCACGGCCGCGCCCACCAGCGGCATGAACAGCACGCCCACCAGACCCATGAACAGCCCCACCACGGTACCCACTGCCGCCCCGACCAGGGCCAGTTTGCTGGCACCGGCTTTTTGGGCACCCATCAGCCCGGCTGCGTAGTCCAGGCCCCAGGCCAACACACCCAGCACGCTGATGACCACCACGGTGGTCACGCTCACGCGGGTGAAATCGTCAATCCAGGCCCCCAGCACAATGCCGCCCCAGACCAACAAAGTGCCGGGCAACACAGGCAGCACGGTGCCCGCCAGACCCAGCACCAGCATGGCGGCACACAACACCCACAGCAACGTCATTTCCATGATCAGCTTTCGTAGTCAACACATGCGGACACCGGATGGCATGTGGCGCTGTCGGGCCGGTCTTCAAGGGTCAGCCTGCACATTGGCAGGCGCTGCCCGCACCTGTCACCGCGCATCCACAATGGTTTTGCCAATCGGTGCCAGGGTCATGGCGGCCAGCTTCAGGTGCTGCAAGCCAAACGGTATGCCGATGATGGTGACGAAGCACGCCACCGCCGACAGCAGGTGGCCAATGGCCAGCCACACACCGGCAAAGATGAACCAGACCACATTGCCCAGCGTGCCCAGGGCTCCGGTGCCGATGTCGGGCTGGCCGTTGACCTGTTCACGGTTGACCGCTTCCTTGCCAAACGGCCAGAACGCGAACTGACCGATCACAAAACACGCCTTGGCCCAGGGCAGCCCGACGATGGTGATGGCACACAGCAGACCGGCCAGCCACCAGCCCAAGCCCATCATCAACCCACCCAAAACAAGCCACAGAAGGTTACCCAGTGTGCGCAGCATGGCCGCCACTCCCATTCAGTTTCGATGCGGCCATTGTGCGCCGTGTACGCGGGAGCCCGCTCAGCGGCGCGAATGGGCCTGAAAGAAGCTCCAGATCACATCGTTGGCCACCAGGGCCTGGGTGGGCGCTTCCTTGCCACGGCGCACCGCCTGCGCACCGGGCCAGGAATGGCCACCTTCGTCCACCACACACAGCTGCACCGACACATTGCCCGCCGCGCAACCGGCATGCACCTCGCACACCGCACCCGGTGCATCCAGCGTGCGCACGAGGGTGGGCTGACACTGGTTGCGCTGCACCCAGCGGGCCACGGTTTCGGGCACCGACACGAAATCCATCACCTTGCTGGCATCGCGAAATGCATCGGGGCCCGCCCCGCCGTTGAACAGCACATGCGTGTCGTTTCTGGCGTGGATGTGCAGCACCGCAATGGGCCGCGCAGGCCGACAGGACTCCACCGCCTCGGTGCCCGCCACCGAGGCCACCGCCGCAAACAGGTCGGCGGCCTCGCAAGCCAGGCGGTGCGCCATCATGCCGCCGTTGGACATGCCGGTGGCGTAAATGCGGTTGGCATCCAGATTGAGCCGGGCGTTCAGCTGGGCCACCACCGCCCGCAAAAAACCCACGTCATCGGTGTGGCTGTCGCGGGCATCGCCGCAGCAGCCACCCGCGTTCCAGGTGGCGAAGCGTCCCCCCGGAAAGCGGCTGTGGCCGTTGGGAAAGGCCACCACAAAGCCCGCACGGTCTGACTTGCCGATGAGGCCGTACCGCGCATCGTCGGCCATGTGCTCGGCAGAACCGCCACCGCCATGCAAGGCCAGCACCAGCGGGGCCGCCTGCGCGGGGTTGAGCCGGGCGGGCACATGCACCACCACCTGGCGAGTCTGACCCTGGTGCGCCACCTCAATGGTGTGCGTGCCCGCAGCCAGCGGCCCCGCCGCGTGGGCGTGTTCAGCGTGGGCCGCAGCACGCCGCAGCGCCAGGCGCTCACGCAAGCTGAGACCGGCGCTGTCCTGGGCCACCGCTGGTGCCACCGCCACACCGAGAGACAGACACAGGGCAACCAGGGGCAAGGCAAAGCGTTTCATGGGCAGACACCTCCAGGGACGGGGCTTCTCTCGGCAGAGGCCGAAAAAAAGAATAGTAAAAAATGTGAGCTGCTTGCGCATTTCAAGATTGAACAATATCCGATTTTGACACCAGAAAAATACCAGAAAATGTCAAAAAATACCCTCGAAAGCACACCGAAGCCGCAGGGAAGGCCAATTTTCTGTGCCTGCGGTGTATTTTTGATGTTTTACAGGCTTTTTCCAGAAGCCTAAATGACGGATATTCCAACAGGAAAATGCGCAAGCAGCTCCTGTTTTTTACTATTCTTTTGTGATCGACGCTGGGGCAGGTAATGACCCATTGAACCGCATGACATGGGTGCGCCAATGCGGTGGCGGCTTCAACTGCAAGCCTGTGCTGCCCTGCCATCTGCCGGGCTCCGTTGTCTCAGGCCAACCCCTGCGCCAGCGCATCGAACACCATGCGTATGCGCTTCGATGTCCGCAGCTCGCGGTGTGTCACCAGCCAGATGGGGAAGCGAACCGGGGGCAGATCGTCGAGCACGCGCACCATGCCCGGCGTGGCGTTGGCGATCTCTTCCATCATCACGCCGATGCCCATGCCTTGTCGCACCAGCGCCCAGTGGGCCACCGAGTGGTCGGCGTAGCAGCTGAAGTTGGCTTCGCTCAGGGGCAGGCCGTGCGTGCGCAGATAGCCCAGGTACTGGCCTGAGCGGTCGGAGCCGACGAAGGACAGGCGGGCGGCATCTTCAGCGCTGCGGGGATGACCGTGTGCGCTCACCCAGCTTTCCGAGGCATAGAAGTAAGCCGTGGCCTCGCGGATCAGCCGGGCGATCAGATCGGGCTGCTCGGGCTTGACGTGCCGAATGGCAATGTCGGCCTCGCGCCGCAGCAGGTCGCTCAGCGCGTTGGACGGGATCACGTCGATGGTGATGCCCGGCTCCTGATCGTGCAGCTTTTTCACCAGCGGCGGCAGCAGGACGGAGGCCACCACATCGGTGGCCGAAACCGTGACCACGCCACGCACGGCCTGCGAGCTGCCGGTGGCGGCCAGGCTCAGCGCCTCGGCGGCTGCGCCCATGGCGCGGGCGTGCTTCAGCAAGTCCAGCCCCGTGGGGGTGAGCGCCATCGACTTGCCGACCCGCTCGAACAGGGTCACGCCCATGACCTGCTCGATGGCGGCGACCTGGCGGCTCAAGGTCGGCTGGGTCAGGCCCAGCTTGCGGGCAGCGGCCGACAGTGAGCCGGTTTCAGCGGTCTCCAGAAAGGCCTTGAGTTGGTTCCAGTCCAGGTTATTCATGCATTTATGTATATGTTCGCTGCATTTTAACGCCATTGCCATCAAATAAATGCATGCATAACATCCGGGCACTTTCAACAACGCACATCGCTGCCCATGACCTCTCCCACCCTTGCCCCGCTCTCCGGAGCCACGTTCTTTGCCCGCGCGGTTGCGTCGGCCAGCCTGCTCATCTTCGCCCTTGACGGCGCGATGGCCCAAACCTCGCCCGGCCAGGGAAAACCTGGCCTCACCGGCAGCATCGGCATGGGTGTGGCCTCCATGCCCACGTACGAAGGCAGCCCCAACCGCCGCAGCCTGGCAGTCCCTTGGGTCACGCTGAACTACCGCTCGCAGGATTGGGGCGAAGTGAGCCTTGGCCAGGACGGTCTCGTCTGGCAAGCCATTGAAGCCGGCGACTTGCGGCTGGGCCTGGTTGCCAACCCCGATGCCGGGCGAAAAGACCGCAAGCCGTCGGGGATGAATCCCACACCAGGCGACAAGCGCCTGGCGGGCATGGGCGAGGTGCGCGACAGTACCGAGGCGGGTGTGCTCGTCGGCTACGGCCCCTTCAGTCTGCAAGCCAGAAAGTCGCTGGGCGAGCGTGGCCACAAGGGCACGCAAGTGGACCTGGGTGTCGCGTGGCCATTGATGACATCAGACAAGGCCGGCGTGACCCTGGGGGCCGGTCTGACGTGGGCCGACAAAGACTACATGCAGGCCTACTTCGGCGTGACACCCGCGCAGTCCCAGGCCTCCGGTTTCCGGGCCTACACCCCCAAGGCCGGGGTGCGCAAATTCGACCTCAGCGTGAACACTGAATACGCACTCACCCCAGATTGGAAGCTGCAAGGATCGCTGCTGCTGACCCAACTGACCGGCGACGCAGCGGACAGCCCCTTGGTCAAGCGCAAGTTCAACCCGTCACTGGCGGTCGGCGTGGCCCGTGTCTTCTGAGCGGATCGGCCATGCGGTGGATCTGGCAGGGTGCGCCCACCACGCCACCAGCGCACACCCGGTCAGCTCCACAGACTTTCATCCGGCGGCGCGGGAGGTGCGGCCTTTTTGCGGGCCGTGCTGCTGCGTTTGGGCTTGGAGGCCTTCCCGACCGCTGGTGCGGGCTCAGATGCAGGTTCAGGCACGGGTGCGGGGGCTGGCTCAGGCACAGGCTCGGGGGCGGGCACAGCTTGCCCGGTCACAGGCAAGCCATCTGCCGCAGAAGGCGTGTCGGTTTCGACAGGTTGGGCCGGGGACACTGTGGCTTCTTCGGTCGCTTGGGTAGTCGGAGCGGATTCGGCTGCCGCCTTGGATCGGGATCTTGGCTTGGCACTGGGCTTGGTGGCCGGAGGGAGTGGGGCCGCCTCTGGCTCGGGCGCAATCGCCTCCACAACGGCGCTGACCGGCTCAACCTGGATATCGCCCAGCGCGGGAAGTGCGGGTTGATCTTCCGACTGCGTGATGGGTGCGGATTCGGTCGGTGGCTCCATGACGCGCTGATCAGGCTCGGAGGCTGGCTCAGGCGCGGGCTCCTGTACCGGCTCAGGTGCAGGAGCAGGTTCTGGCTCTTGCTCGGTCTCGGCCTCTGTCGGCATGGACAACTCCGGGGCAGCCTCTATAGCGGAGAACGGCTCCGGGGTTGGCTCCCAAGCCGGGGCTGGTGCCGGGGCCACGGGCGTTTCGGCTGGCGGCAGTGGATCGGGCACCACAGCGGCACTGCCTTGCATGAGCCGGGCGAGGGTCGTTTCATCCAGCGGCAGGCCGTGGTTCTGGCTGTCGTAGATGAAGCTGGCCCGGGTGTTGTTGACGATGCAGTCTTCCAGCGCCTGGGGCTCGACCGCCAGACCGATGATGTCGGGGTTGAAGGTGCTGTCTGTCCTGTAGTACCGGAATGCCTTGCCACGGTAGAGTCCGTAGCACAGGCGAAAGGCCACGTCCGCTGGATTGGCGGTGACCTCCGCCAGCGGGATGCTGCACAGACGGCTCAGCTCCTGCAACGGCAGTGAGTCCATGCGCAGGGGGCGGTCATCCAGCACCTGCACCAGGATGTCGTAAAACCGGGCGCGCACGGCGGGCGATGGGAAGGGAATTTTGAGCTTCTGGAACGACCATTCGCGGTACTTGGCCAGCAGATGGCGTTCGGCCTCCACATCCCCGCTCAGATAGACCCCCGGTTGCTGCGAATGCGGCGGAATGGCCAGGGTGAAGTTGGCCTGATCCCGGTTGCTCAGCACGATGAGTCCGGATTTTTCCTGTTCGATGCAGAACTGCTTGAAGGAGCCAAACACTTTTTTGACATCGAAATGCGGGAACAGCTCTTTCATGCGCACCGCCACCCGCGATGCCATCGGCAGACCGCCTTCAGCCTGGATGGTGCGCAGCGCAGCCAGCAGGCAGTCAATCGGCTCGTCCTGTCCGGCTGCTTTGGGCTGGCCGCCCTCTGTGGCAACACGCAATGGAAAAGGCGCTGGCAAAAAAGGCAATGGCAAAGGCGCATCTGTCGGCTCGGGCACAGGCGGTGCGGAAAAGTAGCTGCTGGGCTGCCAGGCCTGATCCGAAATCAAGGCCACGGGGTGCGGCTCAGACTCTTCGGTGGCCTCTGCGCCGGGCTGCCGGGGTTCGGCAACGGGTGCCACAACGGCCTCGGGTTGCGCCGGAGACGGCTCCTGCCCTGCGGGCTGTCCGGGCGCGTCTGGCGCAGCGGTCAAGGCCAGGGTGCTGACCACGGGCTTGGCGGCGGGGACAGGCGGGGTGGATACAGACTGGGTGGGCACGGCAGCCGGGGCAGGCAGGCTGACCAGGTCTTCATGGAACACAAAAACATCGCAGGCGTTGCGGTAGTCCTCGTTCACGTTGGCGCGCCGGGGGCCGCAGCCGATGACCAGCTTGCCGTGCTCGCGGGCGTGGTTGAACAGGGGGATAAAGTCCCGGTCGTTGGACACCACCACGATGTGGGTGATCTCTGGGCGCTGGTGGATCAGGGCCACGGCTTCCACCACCAGGCGGATGTCGGCGGAGTTTTTGCTGTAACTCGTGGGGCGGTGGGGTATGTCGAGATGGTCAATCTGGTGCGCCTGCAACATCCGGCGGATGCGGTAGGGGTTGAACGCAGGCCCAGGCAGGCTGGAGACATCGCCAAACGAGCGTTTGATCTGGATGCGCCCGTGGTGTTGGCTCAAATGCTCCAGCACCGGCGCGATGTCCACGGGCACGCCCATGTCGGCGCAGTAACCGGCAAAGTTCTCGATGTCGATGAAAACGGCCAGCCGGTTCGCGGGATGCGGCGACAAAGCGGCGGGGGAAAACAGAACAGATTCAGGTGTACTCATTGGGAATGGGGGCAGTTGTGCGCAACGCAGCGTTTTTGTCTTTCCGGGAATCGCACAACTGGAGACGCATGGGCGGGGTATCCGTTGCTGCAATTCAGACGACCTGTGCGGTCTGATCCGGGTTTCCAGATGAATACTGGGTCTGATGGGCCATGAATACTCGCCATATTCACAGCAAACTGTCTTTTTAAGTGGTGCGGCTGGCGGGGATCGAACCCACGACCCTTGGCTTCGGAGGCCAATACTC
>CALMMY010000413.1 GCA_937868695.1 uncultured Comamonadaceae bacterium | reverse complement strand
TCACGTCGCAGCAGGGCATGATGCCTTCGGGCAGGCGGTGCTCGTACTTCCAGAGTTTTTTGCCGGATTTGGCATCCACCGCATAAATGCGCGAATAGGACGCGGTGACGAACATCTTGCCGTTGTGAATCAGCGGCTGAGACTGTTGACCACGTTGCTTTTCGCCGCCGAACGACATGGACCACGCAGGCACCAGGTTTTTCACGGTTTTCAGGTTGACGCTGTCGAGTGTGGAGTGGCGCTGGCCCTGTGGCCCCATGCCCCAGCTCAACACGTCGCCGGTGGACTTCGCGTCGTTTTCGATCATCGCGTCAGTGACGCCCGCAGCCTGTGCGCCCATGTGGGCACAAGCCATCAACACCAGTGTGGTGAGCCATTTGCGTTTCATGTGTTTGTCTCCGGTGGGTGGATTTACCGAGCCACGCCCCCTTGATGGCGGTGGTCTCGACACACTGAATGGCAATACCCGTGCCAGCCTCCAACCCACCTGATAAATGTCAATTCGCAACACATTCGGCACGCCCGCAGGGGCTTGTGTGCCACACCCGGCGGCAGGGTGTGTCACGGGTGTTTCACCCTGTCACACAACTGGCTTTCTGTTCTGTGTTGTGTTTCAGCGGTGTGTCACGCGCCCCACATACCCAGCACCCGCCCTTGCTCCGTGACATCACGCTGCCAGATGCGTTCATCCCACGGGCTGTCGGGGCGGCGGTCAAACACGATGAGGTGGGCCTCGTCGGCCCCGCACTGGCGGGCGTAGTCCACCGTTTGCGGCAGGCCGTCTTTCAGCACCGCTTCCAGGCTGCCTTTTTTCCACAATTTCAGCTCCAGCACCACGCGCTGCACCGGGCCGAAGTAGCCCTGGGCTTCGTCAATCGGCCACTCGATGAACAGATCGGTGCGCTTGCGGCCCAGCCCGTATTCGCGGTTGATGCGCCCGCCGCCGTTGACGATGCGCTGCAAGAAGGCTTGCATCAGCAGCTGCGGCCCGGCCTCTTTGAAGCTGAAGCCTTCTATCCACGCGTCGGAATGTTCACGGAAAAACTGCTGGAAAGCCGATAGCAGTTTGTTTATATCCAGTGTGCGCTGTGGCGTTAAAAACCAGGGCTGCGGATAGTGCAGCACATCCTGGATGGGTGCCGTGATTTCGCGCGGCAGCACCTCGCGGTAAATGCGGTTGGAGATGGTCAGCTCGGGCCTGCGCCGGATCAGGCCCAAGTCTTCGATGTACTGCAAATCATCATCGGGGAAATGCTCGGTGGTGGCTTCGCACGACAGCAGGGCGGCCATCACCCGGTTCACCCTGGGTTCGCGCAGCTTGTCGCTCAGCGCGTGCAGGTGGGTGGTGCGGCTGTAGATGAGCCGTTCACGGGCAGCCTGGTAGCGCCCGAGGGTGATGGGGGTGGAGCGGTCGCGGGCGGCCCTGTCTTCCCAGGTGCATTCATAGCCCAGTGCGTTGACCAGCCAGGGTTGGCCTTCGGTGTCGGCCCACAGCTCGGGCCAGATGGCAGGGTCGAACATCTGACCAGTTTCGGCCTCGTGCTGCTGCCAGAGTGCGATGGTTTCTTCTTTGCTCAAATTCCCCAGGCGCAGCGATTTGGCCTTGATGTTGAACGCGCTGCCGCCGGTGATGATTTCGTGGTGGGCGGTGTGGATGCGGTAGTCGCGCACATCCCGCACGCCGCACAAAATGATGGTCTGCGGAAACGCACCGGGTCGCTGGGCGTAGCCCGCGCGGATCTGGCGCAGCAGCGAAATAAGGGTGTCGCCCACCAGCGCATCCACTTCGTCCAGCAGCAGCACGGTGGGGCGGGGACTGGTGGGGTGTTGCGGGTCGTGCTGGGACCAGTGGGCCAGCAAGGCGGAAAAGCGCCCCGTGGCGGGGGTGGATGTGCCTTCGCCCTGCATCAGCCACTGTGCCGGGCCGGGGTCTTGCAGGTACAGCCGGGCGGCGTTGACCAGGGCAGTGCAGGCACTGGCCATGCCTTCGGCCACATCGCCCCGCGCGGCCTGCGCAGCTTCAATGTTGACGTACAGCGCCCGGTAGGTGGTCTGGGCGTTGAGGTGGTGCATCAGCGCCAGCAGGCAGGTGGTCTTGCCGGTCTGGCGCGGGGCGTGCAGCACAAAGTAACGCTGGTCTTCGATCAGGCTCTCGATGTCTTCAATGTCGATGCGCACCAGCGGGTCGATCATGAAGTGCATGCCCGCTACGCTGGGGCCAGCGGTGTTGAATTTTTTCATGGTGCATGAATTGTGGCTTGTGCAGTGGCAGGCAGGCACTGGCCAGCGGTCAGAGGCAACACAAGGTGCAGCAAAAAGTAGAGGTTCAGCGCGTCAGTGCCTTTTGCTCGTAGCGCGGGTACAGGTGGGTGACGTTGCGGGCGTACTCGGTGGCGGCGGCGGCCCAGCCCCGGAAACGCTGGGGCAGTGGGGTGGCCAGCACTTCATACATATCCAGCCCGGCAGCGGCGCTGTCGGACAGGCTGCGGTCGAGCCAGCGCAGGTAGTCGCGGGTCTGATGCAGGCCGCGCAAATCGGGGTAAACCGGGCCGTGGCTGGGCACCAGGGCTTTGAGCGTCACGGTGTTCAGCTTGGCTTCAAGGGCATCCAGGCTGGCCAGCCAGGCGGGCAGGTCGGCATGCGGGGTGGTGGGAATGCGCTCGGCAAACACCAGTCCGCC
Source organism: uncultured Comamonadaceae bacterium (assembly GCA_937868695.1). Lineage (GTDB taxonomy): Bacteria > Pseudomonadota > Gammaproteobacteria > Burkholderiales > Burkholderiaceae_C > UBA2334. Next base: position 4,962 of record CALMMY010000413.1, on the reverse strand, counting down.
CGCAAACACCACGCCGCTGCTGTGGTCGATCAGCACCAGATCATCCGCCGTGTGGCCGTGGTAGCGCACCAGCTCCAGCCTGTGCCCGCCCAGGGTGAAGCTGCCGGGCGCAATGGGCTGGCGGGCGGGGGTGCTGGCGCTGTCTTTCATCCAGTCGCCGCACAGGGTGTAGAGGTTGTCGGCATAGGCACCGCCTTCGGCCTGCATGCCGGCGATGCTGCCTGCCAGCGCACGGGTGGGCACATCGGCCCAGGCCTGGTTGCCAAAAAAGTAGTCGGGGTGCAGGTTGAGGTTGAGCACCTGCTGCACTTTGCCCGCGCCTGTTGCCACCCCGGCTGCCTGCATGGCCCGGCGCTGCTGCTGGCCGTAGATGAACGATGGCCCGGTGTTGATGACCCAGCTGCCTTCGGGCGTGGCGATGAAGCCGGTGTTGATGATGTTGCAGCCGTTCTGGCGGCTGAAATCGTCCACTGCACCCTCGATCACCCACACGCCGGGGGCGATGGAGCGGGGTTGCAGCCGGTAGTCCAGCGTGGCCATGTGGGCCAGTGGGGGTGGTGAGGTGCGGGCCACGGGTGTGGCGGGCGGTGTCTGTGCCGTGGCGGTCAGGGTGACCGCGCACAGGCTGGCTGCGGCGCACAGGGCCAGGCTGGCGCAGTGGTGTGGGATGTTCATGATGCTCGCACCTCGGCTTGCACGCGCACGCCACCGTTGTCGCGGCCACTCAGTTGCAGCACGGCGGGGGGCTTTTCGGCAAAGTCAAACGTCAGCAGGGGGTTTTCGGAGACGGGCTCTGACAGGGCCAGCTTCCACCAGACCGCGCCGTCCGGTCCCTGGGCCTGGAGTTCTTCCAGGTGGTAGGCGGGAATGCCGGCCACCAGGCCGGTGTCCATCGGGTGCATCACGCGCACCCGCATGCGGCCATGACCTTTGCCCAAAAAGTCCTGGATTACCTGGGCCTGCACCTGGCCCAGGGTGCGCTCCCAGGTGCCATCGGCGCGGCTGGCTCCGGGCACGGTGCAGCCACCACCGGCGGCGTTGATCATGGTGGAGCCCACGCGCCAGATGCCATCGTCCAGCAGCACCATCGCCCGCACGGGCGAGCCCTGTTGCAGCTTGAAGCGCAGCGCCAGCCGCGCCTGCATGCGCAGGGGCTGGAATTCCACCACCGGGCGGATGGGGTTGCGGTCCACCACCACCTTGATGCGCTGCACCCGGCCCGCGTAGGCCGTGGCATCGACCTGCACTGGCACGTTCATGGCATCGTCGGCGTACTGCGGGCCGCGCACCTGGATGGCGGGGTCGAACTGGAAGGGCTGGTTGCCCAGAAAGTCTTGCCGCAGCACCGGCCACTGGTAGCTGCCCAGCGGGTCGCCGCCGGTGTCCTGGGCCAGTGCGCTGCGCGGGGCGGTGGTGCCCAGCCACGCACCCAGGGTGGCGGTGCCACCCAGCGCCAGCAGCTGGCGGCGGTGAAGGGAATGGCTCATGTCTTGTCTCCTTTGTGTCGTATCCAGCCGCGCTGTGGGTCGTAGCCGCGCACGGCCATCAGGGTGGCCACCACGGCGGCCACGGCCACCACGGTGAGCGAGGTGGTTTCGGTCTGGCCGTGCAGCGCAAACCGGATGGACTCCACCGCGTGGGTAAACGGGTTCCACTGCGCCAGCGTGGCCAGCCAGGCCGAACCGGATTCGCGCAGCTTCCACAGCGGGTACAGCGCACTGCTGATGAAAAACATGGGGAAGATGACGAAGTTCATGGCTCCGGCAAAGTTCTCCAGCTGGCGCACGTACACCGACAGCCACAGCCCCAGCGCGGCCAGCATGAAGGCCGCCAGCGCCAGCGTGGGCAGGGCGGCCAGGGCTTGCCACAGATCCACATCCACTCCCAGTGCCCACGATATGCCCACAAACACCGCCATTTGCAGCACCGACAGCACACTGGCCCCCACCAGTTTGGCCAGCAGCAGCCAGGCGCGGGGCAACGGGGCCGTCAGCAGCAGGCGCATGGCCCCGGTCTCGCGGTCATAGACCAGGGCCAGCGAGCTTTGCATGCCGTTGAAGAGCGCCACCATGCCCAGCAGGCCGGGCAGCACGTACAGCCGGTAGTCGATGTAGGTTTCGTAGGGCGGCAGGATGGCCACGCCGAACACGTTGTGAAAGCCCGCCGCAAACACCACCATCCACAAAAGGGGCCGCACCAGGGCCGAGCCCAGGCGGGCGGGCTGGCGCAGCAGGCGCATCACCTCGCGTTCCACCACGGCCTGCATGGCCCGCAGCCGGTGGGCCACCGGCCCCAGGCGGCGCGGCGGTGGCAGGCTGGGCAGGGCTTGCAGGCCGGAGCGCACGGGTGCAGGGGAGGCTGAGGCGGTGGGGGATGCGGTCATGGGTGCCTGGTTGTGGATGTGGGGTGGGCCTGTTCAGCGGGTTTTGCAGGTGCTTTCGCGCTCGTCGGTGCCCAGGGTGTCGAGCACGTCGCGCGGGTGCATGGCCCCTTCGATGGGGGTTTGCACGGCCACACCGTCGCCGTGGGCCAGAAAGATGGGCTGGCGCAGCTGGCCGTCCCAGGCGCGGAAGCTGACCGTACCGCCCTTGAAGCCGTCCACCGTGACCTGCCCGCTGCGCAGGGCCGCCAGCTGCTGGGGCAGCGTGGCCTTGGGCTGGTCTTCCAGCACGGTGACGATGGACTTGATGGCCACCCAGGCCGCCCAGTCGTGGCCGGTCATGGGGCGCTTGGCCTGTTTGGCGAAGCGGCGGTTGAGCTGGGGTGCGCCGTAGCGGTCCCACTGCGGGTGCCAGGCCAGCGGCACCAGCCCGCTGCTGCCCACCACGGGGCGGGGCAGGGCGGTGGCATAGGGCAGGGTGCGGGCAAATTCACCGTCGGTGTCCAGCACCAGCACGGCATCGTGGCCGGGCTCGGCGGTCAGCAGGCGGGGGTTGCCCTGTTCGCGCTGGCGCGGGTCGCCCGACAGCACGAAGCTGCGCTCGGCCTTGGCCTTGAGGCCGTGGCGCTTGATGGCGGCGGCCCACACCTCGCGCAGCGCCTTGTCTGCCGGGCTGGGGCCGACCAGCCACAGCACATCGCGCCAGCCCCGGCTGGACAGCCACTGCGCCCAAGCATCGGCCAGCATGCGCTGGCTGGGGGCGGTGTGCAGCCAGTTGGTGTGGCAGGCGCTGCCGCGCAGCACGTCGGCCCCCTCGGCCACGTTGAACACCACGGGCTTGGTCTTGAGTGCGCTGAACTGCGCCATCAGCGCCTGCTGCTGGGCCAGCGGCATGTCCAGCACCAGGTAGTGCGGGGCCTTGCGGTTGATGTCGGCCACCAGCGCGGAGGCCGATGCGCCATCCCACTCCAGCGCATCCAGCCTGAGCTGGTGGCCGCTGGATTCGAGGTTCATCTGGCTTTCTTCCAGCGCCACATCCAGCGCCGGGCGCACCGGGCCGCTGGGGTGGCCGGGGTAGGCTTTTTCGTGGCGCAGCCGGGTGTGGCGCGGGTCGTCGGTGGCCGTGACCAGCAGCGCCTGCCAGGTGGCGGCCTGGGTCTGCACTGCGCACAGGGCAGCCAGACCCGCCATCGCCAGGGTCGCCAGGGTTGCAAGTGGGTTGCGCACCCGGCCCGACGGATGCTGTGCTCGGAATGCCCGCATCACTTCAGCACCAGCACGCTGTGCGGCACGCGGCCTGCGGGCACGGTTTTCAGTGCCTTGCCGCTGGCGGTGTCGATGGTGGTCATGTCGTCAGACAGGCCGTTGGCCACGTACAGGCGCGAGGCATCGGCACTGAGGGCCAGGCCCCAGGCGCGTTTGCCCGCCAGCACGGTGCGGCGCACCTTGCGGGTGGCCACGTCCACCTCAGCCACATGGTTGGCTTTGCCCAGGCCCACCCAGGCGGTCTTGCCATCGGGGGTGATGACCAGGCTCACGGGCGTGATGTCGGTTTTGCGCATGCCGGGCATGTCGAAGGCCAGCGTGTCCTTCACTTTCAGGCTGGCGGTGTCGATGATGCTGACGCTGGCCCCCAGCTCGTTGCTCACCCACAGCTCTTTGCCGTCGGGGCTCATGGCAAAGCGGCGGGGGCGCTTGCCGGTCTTGATGACGGCCACCTGTTTGCGCGTGCCCAGGTCGATCACATGCACGGTGTTGGCCACCTCGGAGGTGACGTAGGCGGTCTTGCCGTCGGCGGATACCAGCACGCCTTCGGGCTCGCCGCCGGTTTTCACGCCGAACAGGCGCTTTTTGCTGGCCATGTCGTAGGCAGCCAGTTCGTTGTCTTCTTCAATCGACACGTACACGGTTTTGCCATCGGGGCTGAGGGCAAAAATTTCGGGGCTTTCGCCGGTGGGCAGGGTGTCGGTCATCTTGCCTGCGGCCACGTCCACCACGCCCAGCTGGTGGCTGTCACCGCAGGCCACCAGCACTTTGCCGCTGGGCTCATGCAGCAGCATGTGGCGCGGGCGCTTGCACACGGCAATGGTGGATTTCAGGCTGCCATCGGCGGCCAGCACGGCCAGCTGGTTGTCTTTTTCGCTGCTGACCAGCAGGGTCTGGGCGGATGCGGTGGCCGAAAGTCCGAGTGCAAGGCCGAGTGACACTCCCAGAGCCAGTGACAGGTTGCGTGCCCGTGTGCTGCGGTGCAGGGGGGCGGGTTGGCTGCTGGCGGGCGAGAGGAAAAGGGGCATGTGCGTTGTCTCCGTGGTTGAAATTTTTGTGCGCTGCTTCGGGTGTTCTGCGCATTTTTAGGGGTAGGCGAGGCTGCTTTTGCACAGGGTTTTCCCTGCGTCACATTGCATCAGTCTGGCTCCGGTGCCTTGTTTGAAGCAAGCCACGGGCCACGGGGGTTGCGCTGTTGTTTTGCCTGGTTTGTGTGGTGGTGAGTCGTTGCTCGATTGACCTGTGTGGCTGGGTGCTGTTGCTCGGCTGGCGTGTGTGGTGGCGAGCCGAGCCGTGCTGACGTGGCGTGCTGGGGA
>CALMMY010000412.1 GCA_937868695.1 uncultured Comamonadaceae bacterium | reverse complement strand
GCAACAGCGTGCTGCCCCGCACCCACGGCTCCAGCCTGTTCACCCGTGGTGAAACCCAGGCTCTGGTGGTGGCCACACTGGGCACAGACCGCGATGCCCAGCGCATTGATGCCCTGGCTGGCGAGTTTGAAGACCGCTTCATGCTGCACTACAACATGCCTCCCTTTGCCACAGGCGAAGCTGGCCGCTTCGGTACGCCCAAGCGCCGTGAAATCGGTCATGGCCGCCTGGCCAAGCGTGCTTTGGTGGCCGCATTGCCAACCAAAGAACAATTCCCCTACACCATGCGTGTGGTGTCTGAGGTGACCGAGTCCAACGGTTCGTCTTCGATGGCTTCGGTGTGCGGTGGTTGCTTGGCGCTGATGGATGCCGGTGTGCCCATGACGGCGCATGTGGCTGGCATTGCGATGGGTCTGATCAAGGATGGCAACCGTTTTGCCGTGCTGACCGACATTCTGGGTGACGAAGATCACCTGGGTGACATGGACTTCAAGGTGGCTGGTACCACCGATGGCGTGACCGCGTTGCAGATGGATATCAAAATCCAGGGCATCACCAAAGAAATCATGCAAGTGGCACTGGCTCAGGCCAAAGAAGCCCGCATGCACATTCTGGGCAAGATGCAAGAGGCGATGGGCGTGGCCAAGACCGAAGTGTCTGACTTTGCGCCCAAGCTGTTCACCATGAAGATCAACCCCGAAAAAATCCGGGACGTGATCGGCAAGGGTGGTGCCGTGATCCGTGCCCTGACAGAGGAAACCGGCTGCCAGATCAACATCGAAGAAGATGGCACCATCACCATCGCCGCCACTGACGGTGTCAAGGCCGGTGAAGCCAAGCGCCGCATCGAGCAAATCACAGCTGAAGTGGAAATCGGCAAGGTCTATGAAGGCCCGGTCACCAAGATTCTGGATTTCGGTGCGCTGATCAATCTGTTGCCCGGCAAGGATGGTTTGCTGCACATCAGCCAGATCGCTCACCAGCGCGTGGAAAAAGTCACCGACTTCCTGAAGGAAGGCCAGATCGTGCGCGTCAAGGTGATGGAGACCGACGAAAAGGGTCGCATCAAGCTGTCCATGAAGGCATTGATTGACCGCAATGCCGAGGCCGCCGAGCCTGCTCAGCAGCATTGAGTTTGAGACCGTCTTTTATGTCTGGTTTGCACATGCAAGCGGTTGAAATCGCCACTTTTGGTGGCCCCGAGGTGCTGCAATTGGTCACCCGGCCTCGCCCGGTTGCTGGTGAGGGGGAGGTGCTGGTTCGCGTCAGCGCCTCAGGCATCAACCGCCCGGATGTGTTGCAGCGCATGGGGCGGTATGCCCCGCCCGCCGGTACATCGGACATTCCTGGTCTGGAAATCGCCGGTTTGGTGGAGGGTGGCGATGCCCTGGCCATGCAGGCTGCGGGTATCCAGACCGGAAACCGGGTGTGCGCTCTGGTAGCTGGTGGCGGGTATGCCGAATATTGCGCAGTTCCAGTTGGACAATGCTTGCCAGTGCCCGCAGGGCTGACCGATGTGGAGGCCGCTTCGCTGCCCGAAACCGCATTCACGGTGTGGAGCAATGTGTTTGATCGCGCCCATTTGCAGGCCGGTGAACGCATCTTGATTCACGGCGGTTCCAGCGGCATCGGTGTGACGGCCATCCAGTTTGCCAAGGCAATAGGTGCGGTTGTATTTGTGACGGTGGGTTCGGAGGCCAAGGCCCAGGCCTGCCTGGCCTTGGGTGCTGACCATGCCATCAATTACCAAGTTGCCGACTTTGTGGCCGAGGTGCAGCGTCTGACCGATGGCAAAGGCGTGGATGTGGTGCTTGACATGGTGGCAGGCAGTTACGTGGCACGTAATCTGGCTTGTCTGGCAGAAGATGGGCGTGCTGTCATCATTGCTGTGCAGGGTGGCGTGCGTGCGGAAGTGGATGCCGGAATGGTGCTGCGCAAGCGTCTGACCCTGACGGGTTCGACGTTGCGTCCGCGCTCACTGGCATTCAAAGCCGCCATTGCCAAACGGCTGCGCGATACCATCTGGCCGATGTATGCCAACGGGCGCATCAAGCCAGTCATCCACCGTGTGTTTTCGGCATCCGAGGCGGCAGTGGCGCACGCTCTGATGGAATCGAACCAGCACATCGGCAAACTTGTGATCGACTGGACGAGCGGTTCAATGGATTGACCGAGAGGAATGGAAATGAAAAAACTGATTGCAGGTAATTGGAAGATGAATGGCGGCTTGCAGGCCAATGAAGCACTGCTGCAAGCTGTTCTGGCGGGATTGCCATCGGGCGAAAGAGCCTGTGATTCAGCCGTGTGTGTGCCTGCCGTGTATTTGTCACAAGTGCAGAGATTGCTGGGTGCCTCTGCATTGAAGTGGGGCGCTCAAGATGTGTCGGCCCACGAACAAGGCGCTTACACCGGCGAAATCAGCGCAGGCATGTTGCGGGAGTTTGGCTGCCGCTATGTGCTGGTTGGTCATTCCGAGCGCAGGCAGTATCACGGTGAAACAGATGCACAGGTTGCTGTCAAGGCGCAGCGTGCATTGGCCTGTGGCGTGACCCCTATTGTGTGTGTGGGTGAAACTCTGCAAGAGCGCGAGGCTGGCCAAACGATGCAGGTGGTCAAGCGTCAACTGGCTGCCGTGATTCACACTGTGGGTCATTGCGTGACCGAGATCGTGGTGGCTTACGAGCCTGTGTGGGCCATTGGCACTGGTCGAACTGCCAGTCCAGAGCAAGCGCAAGAAGTGCATGCCGTGCTGCGCAGTCAGTTGGTCGCAGCTTGTGGTCAGAATGCCCACTCACCGCGTATTTTGTATGGTGGCAGCATGAACGCAGCCAATGCCGCTGATTTGCTGTCGCAGCCTGATATCGATGGTGGGTTGATTGGTGGCGCATCGCTCAAGGCTCCGGATTTTCTGGCCATCTTGTCTGCTGCCACAGCGGCACCCATTTGAATTCAAACAAGGAGTAGATATGAATATTTTGTCCACAGTGATGCAGATTCTTCAGATTGTCTCTGCTGTTGCCATGATTGGCCTCATCCTCGTTCAGCATGGTAAAGGTGCTGATGCAGGTGCCTCATTTGGTGGTGGTGGGGCAGGCTCTGCCAGTTTGTTCGGTGCCAGTGGCAGTGCCAATTTTCTTTCCCGCAGCACGTCAGTGCTGGCGACCATTTTTTTGGCCAGCACATTGATGTTGGCTGGCCTGGGTGGAAAGCAGCCAGCATCATCAGGTGGCAGTGTGCTGGAAGGTGCCAGTGTCCCCGCTGCGCCAGCATCAGCACCAGAGGCAGCTGCCGGTTCTGCTCAAATTCCCGGTAAATAATCTGACGGGTGTCTTGCAAATCGACGATATTTTTTGCGGCTTGCAAGATGGGGAAGAAGGGGGTTGTTTCAAGTTACAATGATAGGCTGAAGCATGATGAAAATCAAAAAATCTGCTTCTGTCACATTAGCCGACGTGGTGAAATTGGTAGACACGCTATCTTGAGGGGGTAGTGGCGAAAGCTGTGCGAGTTCGAGTCTCGCCGTCGGCACCAATCATGCAATTTTCAGGCGCTTGCATAGCGCCAGTGGAGCCAGCGAATGGAGCTTGAACAGTACTTACCGGTTCTTTTATTCATTCTTGTTGGTTTGGCTATCGGGGTAATTCCACAGGTTCTGGGTTATATCCTCGGGCCAAACCGTCCCGATGCTGAAAAAAATTCACCGTATGAATGTGGATTCGAGGCATTTGAAGATGCACGAATGAAATTCGATGTTCGCTATTACTTGGTGGCCATCCTTTTCATTTTGTTCGATCTTGAAATAGCCTTCCTGATTCCGTGGGCCGTGGCGTTTTCTTCCATTGGATTGACAGGGTTTCTGGCGGGGGTTGTCTTTTTGGCGATCCTTGTTGTCGGCTTTGCTTATGAGTGGAAAAAAGGTGCCCTTGACTGGGAATGATGCAAGGAGCGACTCATGATTGAAGGTGTATTCAAAGAAGGCTTTGCCACCACCAGTTACGACTCGGTGGTGAATTGGGCCAAGACGGGCTCGCTTTGGCCAATGACATTCGGTCTGGCTTGCTGTGCTGTGGAAATGATGCATGCAGCTACTGCTCGTTATGACTTGGCGCGGTTTGGTGCGGAAGTGTTTCGCGCCAGCCCACGGCAATCCGATCTGATGATCGTGGCGGGTACCTTGTGCAACAAAATGGCACCTGCGCTCAGAAAGGTCTATGACCAGATGGCTGAGCCGCGTTGGGTGCTTTCTATGGGGTCTTGCGCCAATGGCGGTGGTTACTATCACTACAGTTACTCTGTGGTGAGAGGGTGTGATCGCGTGGTGCCTGTTGATGTCTATGTGCCAGGGTGTCCACCCACGGCTGAGGCACTGTTGTACGGCATCATGCAGTTGCAGCAGAAAATTCGCCGCACCAACACCATTGCCCGCGTTTGATCAAACCTGATTTGGAAATCATGACAGCAGTTGTTCATTCGCCCGGTTCGTTGGCTTCTTTGCTCTCCCAAGAGTTGGGTGGGCTTGCGCTGGATATCAAAGTCGTTCGTGGTGAAGTCACGGTGACTGTTGATCAACCCAATTACTTCAAGGCAATGTGCCTTCTGCGCGATAGCGCAGCACTCAAATTTGAGCAGTTGGTTGATTTGTGCGGCATTGATTATCTTGAGTATCAAGGTCAACAGGAGTATCCGCACAGATTCGCAACGGTTGTTCACCTGTTGTCGGTCAGTCTCAATCACCGGGTTCGGATTCGCGTTTTTTCCAAAAACGATGATTTTCCCCGCATCGATTCGGTCGTTGCTTTGTGGTCTTCAGCTTCTTGGTATGAACGGGAAGCTTTTGACTTGTACGGCATTGTTTTCGATGGACACGACGATCTGAGGCGTATTCTCACGGACTACGGTTTCATCGGGCATCCGTTCAGAAAAGATTTTCCAATTTCTGGGCATGTTGAGATGCGTTATGACGCAGACCGCCAGCGGGTGGTGTACGAACCTGTGACCATTGAGCCCAGGGAAAATACGCCACGCATCGTCCGTGAAGATAACTATGGAGGCTTGCACTGAGGCTTCCCTCTGTGTCTGAACCACATGGCAGAAATTAAAAACTACACGCTCAACTTTGGGCCACAGCACCCAGCGGCACACGGTGTGCTGCGCTTGGTGCTTGAGTTGGACGGGGAGGTGGTACAGCGTGCCGATCCCCACATTGGTCTGTTGCACCGGGCAACGGAAAAGCTGGCAGAGCACAAAACTTACATCCAGTCGTTGCCTTACATGGATCGGCTTGATTATGTTTCCATGATGTGCAACGAGCACGCCTATTGCTTGGCTGTCGAAAAGCTGTTGGGTATTGACGTGCCTGTGCGGGCCCAGTACATCCGTGTGATGTTCTCTGAAATCACCCGTTTGCTCAATCATTTGATGTGGCTGGGTTCCCACGGTAACGACTGCGGCAGCTCCACCATTCTGATCTATGCATTCCGGGAGCGGGAAGACCTGTTTGACATGTACGAAGCTGTGTCCGGCGCACGCATGCACGCAGCCTATTTCAGACCGGGTGGTGTGTACCGTGATTTGCCCGACAGCATGCCACAGTACAAAGCCAACAAGGTGCGCAACGCACGCGGCATTGCTGAGTTGAATAAAAACAGGCAAGGCTCTCTGCTGGACTTCATTGAAGATTTCACACAGCGTTTTCCCACCTATTTGAGTGAATACCACACGTTGCTGACCGACAACCGGATTTGGAAGCAGCGAACTGTCGGTATCGGTGTGGTGCCACCAGAGCGTGCATTGAACTTGGGCATGACAGGCCCGATGTTGCGTGGTTCTGGCATTGCTTGGGATTTGCGCAAAAAGCAACCATACGATGTGTATGGTCAACTGGACTTTGATATCCCAGTAGGTAAAACCGGGGATTGCTATGACCGCTATTTGGTTCGCATGGAAGAAATGAATCAGTCCAATCGGATCATTCAGCAATGCGTCAAGTGGCTCAAGGCCAATCCAGGGCCAGTGATCACATCCAACCACAAGGTGGCTCCACCTTCACGCGAATCCATGAAGTCCAGCATGGAAGAGCTGATTCACCATTTCAAGTTGTTCACCGAAGGCTTCCATGTGCCCGAGGGTGAAGCCTACGCCGCTGTTGAACACCCGAAAGGTGAATTCGGTATCTACTTCGTCAGCGATGGTGCCAATAAGCCATACCGCATGAAGATTCGTGCGCCTGGCTTTGCTCATTTGGCTACTTTGGACGAAATGGCAAAGGGGCACATGCTCGCCGATGCGGTTGCCATCATTGGAACCATGGACATTGTTTTTGGAGAGATTGACCGATGATCTCAGAATCGATCCGGGTTCGTTTTGACCGGGAAGTGGCTAAATATCCTGCGGAACAGCGCCAATCAGCGGTCATGGCATGTCTTGCCATCATTCAAGATGAGCAAGGCCATGTCAGCTTGGAAAGCGAACGTGAGTTGGCTGCATTTTTGGGTATGGCACCCATGGCTGTGCATGAAGTCACCACGTTTTACAACATGTACAACCAGCACCCTGTGGGTAGGTACAAACTGAATGTCTGTACCAATCTGCCTTGTCTGTTGCGCGAAGGCAATGAGGCGTTGGCCCACCTGGAAGCAAAACTCGGTATCAAGATGGGTGAAACCACCCCAGACGGGTTGTTCACCTTGCAACAAAGCGAGTGCTTGGGGGCTTGTGCCGATTCTCCGGTGATGCTGGTGAACGACAGGCACATGTGCAGTTTCATGTCAAACCAGAAACTTGATCAGTTGATTGCCGGTTTGAAGGCGGCTGGAGCCAACCAATGAACGCACAGCAAGTATTGGCTCAGTTTGCTTCTTCTGGAGCGGAAACCTGCTTTCATGGTCGGCACATCAATCCGCAAATTTATGCGGATCTGAATGGCAAAAACTGGCACTTGGAAGACTATGTATCCAGGGGCGGCTATCAGGCGCTCAAGCGCATTGTGGGTGCCGATGGTGGTGCGGGTCTCACGCAAGACGAAGTGATTGCAATTGTCAAAGAATCTGCTCTGCGTGGTCGGGGGGGCGCTGGCTTTCCAACCGGGTTGAAGTGGAGCTTCATGCCACGCCAGTTTCCCGGTCAAAAATACCTGGTCTGCAATTCAGACGAGGGTGAGCCTGGTACATGCAAAGACCGAGACATTCTTCAGTACAACCCGCATGTGGTGATTGAGGGCATGGCGATTGCTGCTTATGCAATGGGTATTTCCGTGGGTTACAACTATATCCACGGCGAGATTTTTGGTACCTACGAGCGGTTTGAGGCAGCTCTTGAAGAGGCGCGTGCAGCTGGCATGCTGGGTGACCGGATCATGGGCAGCAATTTCTCGTTTCAATTGCACGCCGCCCACGGATTCGGTGCCTACATATGTGGTGAAGAAACAGCGTTGCTGGAGTCGCTGGAAGGCAAAAAAGGCCAGCCACGTTTCAAGCCACCGTTCCCGGCTAGTTTCGGTTTGTACGGTAAACCGACCACCATCAACAACACCGAAACCTTTGCCGCTGTTCCCTGGATCATTCGCAATGGTGGCGCAGCCTATTTGGCTTGTGGCAAACCCAACAACGGTGGCACCAAGATTTTCTCCGTCAGTGGTGATGTGCAGCGCCCAGGCAATTACGAAATTCCCATGGGAACGCCGTTTTCCAAGCTGCTGGAGCTGGCCGGTGGCGTGCGCGAAGGTCGCAAGCTCAAGGCTGTGATCCCAGGCGGATCGTCCATGCCAGTTCTGCCTGCTGACATCATGATGGCGACCAACATGGATTACGACTCCATCTCCAAAGCTGGCTCCATGCTGGGGTCGGGTGCCGTCATCGTGATGGATGACAGCCGCTGCATGGTCAAAAGTCTGCTGCGACTGTCCTATTTCTACATGCACGAATCTTGCGGTCAATGCACGCCTTGCCGTGAAGGCACAGGCTGGCTGTGGCGCATGATGGATCGCATTGAGCATGGTCACGGCAAACCCAGCGATTTGGATCTCTTGAATACCATCTCAGACAACATCCAAGGGCGCACCATCTGTGCGCTGGGTGATGCGGCTGCCATGCCCGTACGGGCCATGATCAAGCATTTCCGCCATGAGTTTGAGTACCACATTGAACACAAGACCTGCATGGTCCCCGCTCACGTCTGAGGTCATTTGAAAATGGTTGAAATTGAACTCGACGGTCAAAAAGTTGCAGTGACACCTGGCAGCATGGTCATGCATGCGGCTGAAAAGGCAGGTGTTTACATACCGCACTTTTGTTATCACAAAAAACTCTCTATTGCTGCCAACTGTCGCATGTGCTTGGTGGACGTTGAAAAAGCGCCCAAACCCATGCCAGCATGCGCCACGCCTGTCACGCAAGGCATGGTTGTTCGCACCAAAAGCGACAAGGCAATCAAGGCCCAGCAATCAGTGATGGAGTTTTTGCTGATTAACCACCCGCTGGATTGCCCCATTTGTGACCAAGGCGGTGAGTGCCAGTTGCAGGACTTGGCAGTCGGTTATGGTGGCGGCAAATCGCGCTATGAAGAAGAAAAACGAGTGGTGCAACACAAGAGTGTTGGCCCGCTGATTTCCATGGAGGAAATGAGCCGCTGCATCCACTGCACACGCTGCGTCCGGTTTGGTCAGGAGGTTGCGGGTGCAATGGAGTTGGGGATGTCACATCGGGGTGAACATTCCGAAATCGAGACATTCTTGGGCGCTTCCATTGATTCCGAGTTGTCCGGCAACATGATTGACATTTGCCCTGTTGGCGCATTGACGAGCAAGCCATTCCGCTACAGTGCCCGGACATGGGAAATGTCGCGCCGCAAATCTGTCAGTCCACACGACTCTACCGGAGCGAACCTGGTGATTCAGGTGAAGAATCACAAGGTCATGCGTGTGATTCCGTTCGAGAACGAGTCGGTTAACGAATGCTGGATTGCCGACCGTGATCGTTTCTCGTATGAAGCCCTGAATGGGCCGGAGCGTTTGACGCAGCCCATGCTCAAGCAGGGCGGTCAGTGGAAATCAGTTGACTGGCAAACTGCTCTTGAATACATCGCCAACGGTTTGGCTGATATCAAGAATCAACACGGTGCAGCCAGCATTGGCGTACTGGCGAGCCCGCACAGCTCAGTAGAAGAGTTGCACCTTGCTGCTGCATTGATCAGGGGTTTGGGTGCTGACAACATTGACCACAGACTTCGTCGCTCCGAATTCGCAGCCACATCCGTCCAGTGGTTGGGGCGCAGCATTGCATCTCTGTCCACACTGAATAGGGTGTTGGTAGTTGGCTCCAATCTGAGAAAAGACCATCCACTTTTCGCGCAACGCATCCGTCAGGCTGTCAAGCGTGGAGCCAAAGTGCATGCAATTGCTGAGCAGGCACAAGATTGGGCGATGCCGGTCGCTTCGATGTTGGCTGCGCCATCCGCCATGTGGGTAAGTGCATTGGCCAAAATTGCCAGTTCGATTGCCCGTTCCTTGGATGTTGCTCCCCCTTCCGATGTGTTGCCTGATGAGGCATCGGATGCCATAGCCAAATCTCTGCTTTCCGGCTCCGAAAAAGCCGTGCTGTTGGGCAATGCCGCTGCGCACCATCCCAATGCCGCCTCTTTGCTTCTGCTGGCCAACTGGATCGGCAAACACACAGGTGCATCGGTTGGGTATTTGACAGAAGCCGCCAATACGGTCGGGGCTCAATTGGTGAAAGCCCAACCTCAGAATAGTGGGTTGAACGCAGCACAGATGCTGAGTGGTCAAATGAAGGCTTTGGTTTTACTCAACACCGAGCCTCAATTCGATGCTGCCAATGGAGCCTTGGCTGTCGCGAATGTTGCCAAGTCACAGATGGTGGTCACACTGAGCCCATTCAAAGCCAACTTGGAATGCAGCGATGTGTTGTTGCCCATCGCTCCGTTCACAGAGACAGCGGGTTCGTTTGTCAATGCCGAAGGACGGCTGCAGAGCTTCCATGCTGTTGTGAAGCCATTGGGTGAAACCCGTCCAGCATGGAAGGTTCTCAGGGTACTGGGTGGAATGCTGGGTCTGCCAGGGTTTACTCAGGAGTCAGTGGAAGAAGTGTTGGCTCAAGCACTTCCAGGCATCAAAACAGGTGACTGCTCTGCCTTGAAGCCTGTGACCGTTGATACCAAGAGTGCTGCGATTGATTTGGACTCATCGCTGGTCAAGCCTTGCGTCGCCGCCATCTATCAGTTGGATGGCATTGTTCGCCGTTCTCCATCGTTACAAGCAACGGCTGATGGTCAGGCCGCCATCTCGTCTGCGGGAGCACATGCATGATTGATCTGATTTACAACGCTGGCTTGGGTGTCAGCAATGCTGAACTGTGGACGGGCGCGGCTTGGCCGGTGATTTGGACACTGTTGAAAATTGTCGTTCTGCTCGCTCCGCTGATGGGGGCGGTTGCTTACCTCACGTTGTGGGAACGTAAGCTGCTGGCTTGGATGCAGGTTCGTCTCGGCCCCAACCGTGTTGGACCTATGGGTCTGCTGCAACCAATTGCAGATGCAGTGAAGCTGCTGACAAAGGAGATTATTCAGCCATCAGCTGCCGCAAAGGGCTTGTTTGTGTTGGGCCCAGTCATGGCGATCATGCCGGCTTTGGCTGCGTGGGTAGCCGTGCCATTTGGTCCTGAAGCTGTTTTGGCCAATGTGAATGCAGGCTTGCTGGTCATTTTGGCGATCACCTCCATTGAGGTGTATGGTGTGATCATTGCCGGTTGGGCTTCCAACTCGAAATATGCCTTTTTGGGTGCTTTGCGCGCATCGGCCCAGATGGTCAGCTACGAAATCGCGATTGGATTCTGTTTTCTGGTCGTGGTAATGGTGTCTGGCAGCCTGAATTTGGTTGAGATTGTGGCCTCCCAAGGGCGGGGAATGGGTGCCGATATGGGGCTCACTTTCCTGTCTTGGAACTGGTTGCCTTTGTTGCCAATTTTTGTTGTTTACATCATTTCTGGTATCGCCGAAACCAACCGCCATCCATTTGACGTGGTGGAAGGCGAAGCAGAAATTGTGGCCGGTCACATGGTTGAATATTCAGGCATGGGTTTTGCCATCTTCTTCCTCGCTGAATACGCAAGCATGTGGCTGGTATCGATTCTGGCGGTACTGATGTTCATGGGTGGGTGGCAGTCACCTATCGACAGCCAACTTTTCAACTGGATTCCTGGTTGGATTTGGCTGGGTATGAAGACTTTCTTTGTTGTGTCACTCTTCTTGTGGGTGCGTGCTACTTTCCCACGCTTCCGTTATGACCAGATCATGCGTTTGGGTTGGAAAATCTTCATCCCTGTCACCTTGGTTTGGCTGTTGCTGGTGGGTGCGTTGATGCAAACACCTTGGAATATCTGGAAATAAGCGGGCACATCCAAAATGACCACTGCCGCCGTTGCACCATTTTCCTTCAAAGATTTTTTGAAGAGCTTTCTGCTGGTTGAGCTTTTAAAAGGAATGGCCCTGACAGGCCGCTACGCCTTCAAGAGCAAAGTGACCATTCAGTTTCCGGAAGAAAAAACACCTCTGTCTCCCCGCTTTCGCGGTTTGCATGCACTTCGTCGCTATGAAAACGGTGAAGAACGCTGCATTGCCTGCAAGTTATGCGAAGCAGTGTGTCCAGCCATGGCCATCACGATCGAGTCTGATGTCCGTGATGATGGCAGTCGCAGAACAACGCGTTATGACATTGACTTGACAAAATGCATCTTCTGTGGATTTTGTGAAGAAAGCTGCCCCGTTGACTCGATTGTTGAGACCCATATTCTCGAATATCACGGGGAGAAGCGTGGTGATCTTTATTTCACCAAGGAAATGTTGTTGGCAGTAGGCGACAAATACGAAGCCGAAATCTCTCAAGCCAAAGCATCGGACGCGCCTTACCGCTGAGTCTACTAACCGCAAGAATTCTTATGGACTACCAGACTGGCTTTTTCTACCTCTTCTCAGGGGTGCTGCTTTTTGCAGCTTTCCGGGTCATCACAGCGAGCAACCCTGTTCATGCGGTTCTCTACTTGATGCTTTCATTTTCACAGGCTGCCGGCGTGTGGCTGTTGCTCAAGGCTGAGTTCTTGGGCCTGACACTGGTGCTGGTCTATCTTGGCGCAGTGATGGTTTTGTTCTTGTTTGTGGTGATGATGCTGGATATCCGGATGGATGAATTCCGCAAAAATTTCTGGAAGCATGTTCCGGTGGCATTGGTTTTGGGCGGTTTGGTGGCCTTCGAACTGGCTGCGGTGGTTTGGACTGGCTTTGCAGACATGGGCTCAGTCAGCAAAAACCAAGCATCAGCACACACAATGGCAAGCGCCACACCTCCTGTGTCCAATACGCACGAGTTGGGCGTGCTGCTTTACACGCAATATCTTTATCCCATTCAGGCCGCTGCTGTGATTTTGCTGATTGCCATGATCGCTGCCATCGCACTGACTTTGCGTCAACGCAAAGACAGCAAGGCCATCAATCCAAGCGAGCAAGTTCATGTTCGAGCCAAAGACCGTTTGGTTGTGGTCTCCATGCCTGCTGTCGTGATGTCTTCGGATG
The DNA here is from genome assembly GCA_937868695.1 of uncultured Comamonadaceae bacterium. Taxonomy (GTDB): domain Bacteria; phylum Pseudomonadota; class Gammaproteobacteria; order Burkholderiales; family Burkholderiaceae_C; genus UBA2334. Next base: position 8,859 of record CALMMY010000412.1, on the reverse strand, counting down.
ACTCAACAGGGTCGGCCAGTACCAAACAAGGAGCTTGACCATGGGTCTGACAATAGGTCATTTTTTGGGTTTGGGTGCCATTTTGTTTGCACTCTCGGTCACCGGTATTTTCCTCAACCGGAAAAACCTGATTGTGTTGCTGATGGCCATTGAGTTGATGCTGCTGGCAGTCAACATGAACTTTGTTGCTTTTTCCCATTACTTGGGCGATATGCACGGTCAAGTGTTCGTGTTTTTCATCCTGACCGTGGCCGCTGCTGAATCTGCCATTGGATTGGCTATTCTTGTTTTGTTGTTCCGGAATAAATCATCCATCAATGTCGATGAGCTCCATGAGCTCAAGGGCTGACCTGGGAAAATCTTTGATATGAGCTCGACGTTATCCGCCAGCACACTGTTGGCAGTTCCTCTCGCGCCGTTGGTCGGTTCTTTGCTGGCAGGTGTCTTTGGCACCAAGTTCGGTGGAAACTGGATCGGCCGTCGCCTCGCGCACACCTCAACCATTTTGGGCGTGGCAATCGCATTCATACTGTCTGCGTTGACCTTCAAAGAGGTGGCATTCAATGATGCCCGCTTCAATGAAACCATATACGAGTGGATGGTTGTTGGTGGTTTGAAAATGGAAATTGGCTTCATGGTGGATGGTCTGACCGCCATGATGATGTGCGTGGTGACCTTTGTTTCCTTGATGGTTCACATCTACACCATCGGATACATGGAAGAGGACGAGGGCTACAACCGCTTCTTCTCCTACATTTCGCTGTTCACGTTTTCCATGCTCATGCTGGTCATGAGCAACAATCTGCTTCAGCTGTTCTTTGGATGGGAGGCAGTTGGGTTGGTTTCCTATCTGTTGATTGGATTTTGGTACAACAAGCCAACCGCCATTTTTGCCAACATGAAGGCATTTCTGGTTAACCGTGTGGGTGACTTTGGCTTCATTTTGGGCATTGGTCTGATCGTCGCGTACACCGGCACGCTCAATTACACCGAAATTTTCGCCAAAGCCGACTCTTTGGCTGGCTTGACTCTGCCGGGTTCCCATTGGCTGCTGATCACCGTAATCTGCATTTGTCTCTTTATTGGTGCAATGGGCAAATCCGCTCAGTTTCCATTGCATGTCTGGTTGCCTGATTCGATGGAAGGTCCCACACCCATCTCTGCGTTGATTCACGCTGCCACGATGGTGACGGCTGGTATCTTCATGGTTTCCAGAATGTCCCCGCTGTTTGAATTGAGCGATACCGCACTCAATTTCATCATGATCATCGGTGCCATCACTGCGTTGTTCATGGGCTTCATGGGCATCATTCAAAATGACATCAAGCGGGTGGTTGCGTATTCCACCTTGTCTCAGCTGGGTTACATGACAGTCGCTCTCGGGGCTTCAGCCTACTCCGTGGCTGTCTTCCACCTGATGACGCACGCTTTCTTCAAGGCCCTTTTGTTCCTCGGTGCCGGCTCTGTCATCATGGGTGTCCACCACAACCAAGACATTCGTTGGATGGGTGGTCTGCGCAAGTACATGCCTATCACCTGGATTACATCGCTGCTGGGTTCATTGGCTCTGATCGGTACTCCACTGTTTTCGGGTTTTTATTCCAAAGACAGCATCATTGAAGCGGTTCACTTCAGCCATCTGCCAGCGGCCGGGTTTGCTTACTTCGCTGTTATGGCTGGTGTGTTCATCACTGCCTTCTATTCGTTCCGCATGTACTTCCTGGTCTTTCATGGAAAAGAGCGTTTTGACCAGAATCCGGATGCTCACCACCACCACCACCATCACCACGATGATCACCATCATGGTGATGACAAGCCACATGAGTCGCCCTGGGTGGTCACGGTTCCGTTGGTTTTGTTGGCCATCCCATCGGTCATCATTGGCTACATTACCGTGATGCCCATGTTGTTTGGCAACTTTTTGGGTGATGCCATCCATGTGAATGCAACTTTGCATCCCTCTATGACAGAGTTGGAGCATTTCATTCATGGTCCACTTGAGTTGGCATTGCACGCACTGGTTTCGCCAGCGTTCTGGCTCGCAGTTTCAGGTGTGGTTGTATCTTGGTACATGTATCTGATCAATCCCGCTGTGCCAGCTGCATTCAAACGTGCTTTGCAACCGCTCTACACCATTCTTGAAAACAAGTATTACCTTGACTGGTTCAATGAGAATGTTCTGGCCAAGGGTGCTCGTGGTTTGGGCATCGGTTTTTGGAAGGGTGGCGATCAAGGCATCATCGAAGGTGGTGTGGTCAATGCCAGCTGGAAACTGGTGGGACTGGTTTCCAAGGTCGCACGCTTGTTCCAAACGGGTTATCTGTATCACTACGCATTGGTGATGATTGCCGGCTTGGTCATGTTCTTGACATACTTCGTTTGGCTCGCCAAGTAAGGAGAATAATTAAATGGGTTTGTTGAGCCTTGCGATTTGGTCGCCAATTTTTGTGGGTGTGTTGCTCCTGGCATTGGGCCGGGACGATCAGTCCACCGCTGTTCGGTGGATTGCTTTGGTGGGGGCAGTATTTTCGTTCCTGCTCACTCTGCCGCTGTACACAGGTTTCGCGTTGGATACAGCTGCCATGCAGCATGTTGAAAAAATCCTGTGGATTGACCGCTTCAATATTCACTATCACCTTGGTGTAGATGGTATTTCCCTGTGGATGATCCCACTTACCGCATTCATTACTGTGATTGTGGTCATTTCTGCGTGGGAGGTCATCACCGAGCGTGTCAATCAGTACATGGGCGCGTTTCTCATCCTGTCCGGTTTGATGATTGGTGTTTTCAGTGCTCTGGACGGAATGCTGTTTTACGTGTTTTTTGAGGCCACTTTGATACCCATGTACCTGATCATCGGTATTTGGGGCGGGCCGAACAAAATTTATGCAGCCTTCAAGTTTTTCCTGTATACCTTGATGGGTTCCTTGCTGATGCTGGTTGCCCTGATTTATCTGTATAACCAGTCTGGCGGCAGTTTCGATATTTTGACTTGGCACCAGTTGCCTTTGGCGCAGAAGCCGCAGACATTGCTGTTCTTTGCCTTCCTGGCGGCATTCGCTGTCAAGGTGCCCATGTGGCCAGTGCACACTTGGCTGCCAGATGTTCACGTCGAAGCCCCCACTGGCGGTTCTGCTGTGCTGGCCGCCATCATGTTGAAGCTCGGTGCCTACGGCTTCCTGCGGTTCTCCATGCCCATTGCTCCCGATGCCTCCCATCACTGGGCAGGCTTCATGATCACCCTGTCTCTGGTGGCTGTGCTGTACGTCGGTCTGGTTGCCATGGTGCAAAAAGACATGAAAAAGCTGGTTGCTTATTCATCGGTGGCACACATGGGTTTTGTGACCTTGGGTTTCTTCCTGTTCAGTGACTTGGGCGTTTCAGGTGCCATTGTTCAGATGATTTCTCATGGTTTCGTCTCCGCTGCCATGTTCCTGTCGATTGGTGTGCTGTACGACCGCATGCACTCTCGCCAGATTGCCGACTACGGCGGGGTCGTCAACCTGATGCCCAAATTCAGTGCTTTCGCGCTCTTGTTTGTCATGGCCAATTGCGGTTTGCCCGGTACGGCCGGTTTCGTTGGCGAATGGATGGTCATTTTGGCCGCCGTCAAAGTCAATTTCTGGGTCGGAGCATTGGCCGCTTCAGCGTTGATTTTTGGTGCCGCTTACAGTCTCTGGATGTTCAAACGTGTGTACTTGGGTGCGCCCGGTAACGATCACGTCAAAGAATTGGTTGACATCAATGGGCGAGAGTTCCTGATGATGGCTCTGTTGGCCGCTGCGGTGTTGTACATGGGCATTTACCCCAAGCCTTTCACCGATGTCATGAACGCCTCTGTTGCCCAACTGTTACAGCACGTCGCTGTGTCCAAGTTGCCCTGACACTCTTAGATCGAACCAGACAATGATTGACAACCTCAGCTGGGTGGTTGCCTACCCTGAAATTCTTTTGCTGATCATGGCGTGTGTGATCGCCTTGGTTGATTTGGGTGTCAAAACACCCTTGCGCACGGTGACTCATTTTTTGAGTATGCTGACCTTGGGTGGACTGGCTGTTTTGCTTGCTTCATATGCGCAAACCGGGCAAACCATTTATGGTTTCGGCGGCATGGTGGTGTCCGATCCAATGGGCAACTGGCTCAAGTGTTTTGCGAGCATTTCCTTGATGGCCACATTGGTCTACGGTCGCAATTACGCAGCCAGCCGTGACATGCTGCGGGGCGGTGAGCTTTACACGTTGTCACTGTTCGCACTGCTTGGCATTTTTGTCATGATTTCAGGTCACAACTTCTTGGTGATCTATCTTGGCTTGGAAATGTTGACACTTTCCAGCTACGCCTTGGTTGCCATGAACCGTGACAATGCCCGCTCTACCGAAGCTGCCATGAAGTACTTTGTACTGGGCGCGTTGGCCAGTGGTTTCTTGCTGTACGGCATGTCGATGATGTACGGTGCCACAGGCTCACTTGATCTGGCGCGTGTGCTTGAAGTCATCAGCTCTGGTCAGCACAACAAGCAAGTGTTGATTTTGGGTGTTGTGTTTGTTGTCACCGGGCTTGCTTTCAAGTTGGGAGCCGTCCCATTTCATATGTGGATTCCCGATGTGTACCAAGGTGCTCCAACAGTGGTCACCCTGTTGATTGGTGCAGCGCCAAAATTGGCAGCCTTTGCCATTGTCATGCGTTTGTTGGTTGAGGGCATGCTCCCTCTATCGATTGACTGGCAGCAAATGATGGCGGTGTTGGCAGTGGGTTCACTGTTGATCGGTAACTTGGCAGCCATTGCGCAAACCAACCTCAAGCGCATGCTGGCTTTCTCTACCATTTCACAAATGGGCTTCTTGCTGCTTGCGTTTGTGGCGGGCAATGCGGGCGGTAACTACAGCAACACCACCAATGCCTACAGCGCAGGTATGTTTTACGCTGTGACCTATGTGCTGACCACGTTGGCCACGTTCGGTGTGATCATGATGCTGTCACGCCGTGATTTCGAGTCAGAAGAGCTGGCAGATTTGGCTGGTCTGAATGTGCGCAGCCCTGTGCTGGCTGGCATCATGGCGATCTGCATGTTCTCTTTGGCTGGTATTCCTCCTCTGGTCGGCTTCTACGGTAAATTGGCTGTATTGCAAGCGTTGATCACTTCTGGCTTGTCTGTACACATTGGCTTGGCCATCTTCGCCGTGCTGATGTCGCTGATTGGTGCCTTCTATTATTTGCGTGTTGTCAAGGTGATGTACTTTGATGCACCCACGCAAACGGCCTCGATTGAGGCACCTGCGGATGCCCGTGCGGTGTTGTCCATCAACGGTTTGTTGGTTCTGATACTCGGTATTGTTCCGAGCTCCCTCATGACCCTGTGTTCACAGGCCATTGCAGGTTTGTTCCGCTGACTTGCCGATTGATCATTTATTCGGATTTTTGATCACGCACCAGCTATCTCCGTACCATCTTCACCATGTCGCTCTCTCTTTCTGTCTGGTTGGTGGTTGTGTTTGCTGTGGTTGGTGCGAATTTGCCTTTTATCAATGATCGGTGGTTCGCAGTTTGGCCGCGCCAGACCACCAAGCCGCTTTCTATCCGTTTGCTTGAGTTGTTGGTTTTGTACCTGCTGGTAGGTGGTTGCGCCCTGATGCTGGAACAAGCGGCAGGGCAAATCTACCCTCAGAAATGGGAGTTTTACGCCACTACAGGAACCTTGTTCCTCACGCTGGCTTTCCCTGGCTTTGTCTTCAAGTATCTGCAACGGCGCTGATCAAATGGGTGCCTGGGGAGCTTGTTCGGTGGCTGCTCTTGGTTTGTATGGCACATGTCTGAATCATCCTTTTTCATGCCTCCTGCATCCGATGACGGCCTGATTGAACGCGGTGTTGCCCGTTCAACCCTGTTTCAGGGACGGATGTTGCAGGCCGTGAAAGATGAGGTGGTGCTGCCAGATGGCTCTCCAGCTGTGCGCGAATTTGTCATTCACTCCGGTGCGGTGATGATCATTCCTCTGTTGCCAGATCAGCAACTGGTGATGGAACGTCAGTACCGCTACCCGGTTGGTCGGGTCATGCTGGAGTTTCCTGCTGGCAAGTTGGATCCGGGTGAAGCCAGCTTGGTGTGTGCCGAACGTGAATTAAAGGAGGAAACCGGCTACACCGCTGCTGAGTGGGCGTTTGCTGGTGTTCTCCATCCGGTCATTTCTTACTCCACCGAGCACATCGACGTGTGGTTTGCACGCGGGCTCACATCGGGCGCACGCCATTTGGATGAGGGCGAGTTTCTGGATGTGTGCGCTGTTCACGTCGATCAACTTGCGGCCTGGGCTGTGCAGGGTGCCGTGACCGATGCCAAAACCCTGATTGGTTTGCTCTGGTTGCAGAATCATTTGTCTGGGGCGTGGCCTTTGAATTGGTTGCCTGCCGACAGCACACAGCATGTTGTACCAGCCGGGCCCTGGTCGCCATCGGTCAGTGGCAAGCCATCCACATGAAAGTGCTTGACCTTTCTTGCCGCTTCAGCCACACATTTGAGGGTTGGTTTGGCAGTGAGCAGGATTTTCAGGATCAACTCCAGCGTGGCTTGTTGGCATGCCCCATGTGTGGCGATGATCACATCACCAAGCGACTGAGTGCGCCCAGGCTGAATTTGCTTCCGCAGGATCACCGCTCCACACCTGCAGCCAGGGATGCCGCTCAGGTTGCCCACCCCGGTCAGGCTGAGCAGCAGACTGACTCGGGGTTAGCCGCGCATACCCCGCCTGAATCTCCAAACACAACCCATTCATCTGCCTTGAGTCGCGCCGAGCAGGCTGTGTTCATGGCCGCATTGCGTCATGTTGTGGCGAATACGGAAGATGTGGGCCGTGAGTTTCCCGAACAAGTCAGGCGCATGCACCACGGAGAAGTAGAGGCCAAACCCATTCGAGGTCAGGCCAGTGCAGCAGAGGTGAGAGCGTTGTCGGATGAGGGCATTGAGGTGCTGCCATTGCCAGGGCTGCCAGAGCCCAAAGGTACGCTGCAATAACCCAGATCGAGTGGCATCCCATGCACATTGGCACATGAGGTCAGTGTGCTCACTGGAATTGCAGGGCTGCCAGTTGGGCGTACAACCCACCTGCCGCCACCAGTTCGGTGTGTGTGCCTTGCTCCACCACCTGGCCATGATCCAGCACCACAATGCGGTCGGCTTTTTGAACGGTGGCCAATCGGTGTGCAATCACCAGGGTGGTTCGCCCTTGCATGGCGCTGTTCAGGGCCTGCTGCACCATCAGTTCACTTTGCGCATCCAGGGCGCTGGTGGCTTCGTCCAGCAACAGCAACGGTGGGTTTTTCAAGATGGCGCGTGCAATGGAGATGCGTTGACGCTGTCCGCCCGATAGTCTCACCCCCCGTTCTCCCAGAAAGGTGTCGTAACCCTCTGGCAAACGGTTGATGAACTCATCTGCGAAGGCAGCCACGGCTGCGGCGCGTACCTCGGTGTCGGTTGCGTCGGGGCGGCCATACCGGATGTTTTCCATCGCGTTGGCAGAAAAAATCACCGCATCTTGGGGAACGATACCGATGCGGGAGCGCAAATCGTGCAGGTTCATGTGCTGGATGAGGGTGCCATCCAGTGCGATGCTGCCTGTGGCGGGATCGTAATAGCGCAGCAGCAGTCCAAACACCGTGCTTTTACCCGCACCGCTGGGGCCAACCAGGGCCACAGTTTGGCCCGGTTCAACACGCAGGCTGAACTGGTTCAGTGCAGCCTGCGTTGGCCTTGAAGGGTAATAAAAGTTCACTTGTGCCAGTTCCAGGGCGCTGCCACCATGCGGCAGCGGTGCGACTGCCGGCTTGGTGGGTGATTGCACCGGCGACTGGGTTTGCAACAATTCCATCAGCCGTTCACTGGCCCCGGCGGCCCGCAGCAAGTCGCCATACACCTCGCCCAGTACAGCCACTGCACCCGCAAAAATCACCACATAAAACGCAGCTTGTCCCAGTTGTCCAGCGGACATTTGTCCGGCCAATACAGCCTGGGTACCCTGGTACAGACCCCACAGCACCAACGCTGCATTGGCAATGATGATGAATGCCACCAATACCGCCCGGGCGCGGCTGCGGCGGGTCGCGGTATCGAATGCTTGCTCGGTGGAATGGTCAAAACGCCGGGCCTCCCGCTCCTCTGCCGTGTAACTTTGTACGGTGGGTATGGCATTCAGCACTTCAGCGGCCATCGCGCTGGAGTCGGCCACCCTGTCCTGGCTGGCCCGCGACAGCTTGCGAACCCGCCGTCCGTACCACATGGCCGGCAGAACCACCAGGCACACCACCAGCAACACCTGCACCATCACAGTGGGGTGGCTCCAGACCAGCATCGTCAGCGCACCCAGCCCCATCACCGCATTGCGCAAGCCCATCGACAGCGAAGAACCCACCACGGTTTGCACCAGCGTGGTGTCGGTCGTGAGGCGTGAAAGCACTTCACCGGTCTGGGTGGTTTCAAAAAACTGCGGACTTTGACGCAGCACATGGGCGTAGACGGCATTGCGCAAATCGGCGGTGACGCGTTCACCCAGCCAGCTCACCAGATAAAAACGCGCAGCTGAAAACACACCCAACGCCACCGCCACACCGAACAACTCGATAAAGTGGCCTTGAAGCGCCATGGCCTGATCACTGCGTCCGGCGGGCACCAGGCCCCCATCAATCAATTGCCGGACTGCCACCGGAAACAGCAGCGTGGCCACAGCAGCCAGCACCAGAAACAGACCGGCCAGTGCCATTTGCAGCCGGTAAGGCCGCACGAATGGCCACAGGCCGCTGAGAGATTGCGGAGTGCCCGCCTTGGGGCGTTCGGTGGGTGTGGATGTGCTCATGGTGTGAGAGTGTGCC
>CALMMY010000411.1 GCA_937868695.1 uncultured Comamonadaceae bacterium | reverse complement strand
CTCGCAGTGTGCGGAGGACGGCTCACCCCTTGAACGGGCGCAGAGCGAAGTAACGTCAGCTCGAATCAGCAGAGCGAAGCAGCGTCAGCCCGAATCAGCAGAACGAAGCAACGCCACCCAACCCGGACAGACCAGCAGCCCGACAGACAAACCGCAGGCCAGGCAGTCATGTCCGACGCATCGCTCCCGCCGTGATCAAAATGAGAATTGCTGTGGGTTGGCCGCAACGGGTACCGGTTGCCTTGCAAAAACGCATACCCACCGAGTGGGTTCAGGGTGGCGGGTGCTGGGCCAGCGGGTCGTGGTGGGCGTGTTGCATGGCCAGGCACAGGTCATCCCACACCTTGGCTTTGTCTGCGGGGTTGCGTAGCAGATAGGCGGGGTGGTAGGTCACCACCACCGGAATGCCCGCCGCCATGTACACCTGACCACGCAGCTTGCCCAGTGGCAGGCGCTCCACATCGGGCACCACACCCGCCAGCAGTGTCTGGGCGGCAAACTTGCCCATCGCCAGGATCAGGTCCGGTTGCACCAGAGCAATCTGGCGGCGCAGATAGGGTTGGCAGCGGGCCACTTCGGCGGGTTCGGGGTTGCGGTTGTGCGGCGGGCGGCATTTGAGGACGTTGGCGATGTACACATCGTTCTCGCGGGTCAGGTGCATGGCCGCCAGCATGGCATCCAGCAACTGGCCCGCCGGGCCGACAAACGGCAGGCCCTGCTTGTCTTCCTGTTCGCCCGGTGCTTCGCCCACCACCATCCAGCGGGCCTGCCGGTGGCCTGTACCCGGCACGGCCTGTCTGCGGCCCTGGCACAGGCCACAGGCCTGGCAGTGGGCGATGGTGTCGGTCAGGGTGTCCCAGTCCATGTCGGCCACCGCATCGCGCTCAACGATGGACGGTGTGAAGGCGGAGGGATTGGCTTCCTCTTGCGCAGGTGTGCGCACCACAGCCGGGGCGGCTTGCGGGCGGGTCGCGCTCTGGGGGCGGGTGCTGGCAGCGGTGGGCGCATGCGCCCGATCGGGGGTGTCCGGCTGTGCGGGTGGTGGCTCCTGGCTGTCGGCCTGCGCCTCGGTGGGCCACCAGTGGGTCACGCCCATCGCTTGCAGCATGGCCCGCTGGCGTTCGTCCAGGTGCAGGCTGTGGGGGGTGGCGGTGGGCGTGGTCATGGTCAGTCGGGTGGTTCAGTCTGCGGAGCCGGGGGCGGAGGCCACAGGCATGGCTGCGCGGGCGTGCAGGTTCAGGCTCATCACCAACGCATCTTCACGCTGGCCGTTGCCTGCGGGGTAGTACTGTTTGCGCACCCCCATGCGCTGGAAGCCAAAGCCCTGGTACAGCGCCTGGGCCGGTGTGTTGCTGGTGCGCACTTCCAGCCACAGCCATTGGGCCTGGTTGGTCAGGGCGCTGGCCACCAGGCCGTGCAGCATGGCCTGTGCCCAGCCCTGGCGGCGGTGGGCTGGGGCCACGGCGATGTTGAGCAGATGCACCTCATCCAGCACCTGCATGGCCACCCAGTAACCCAGCAGCATGTGGCCGCTGGCGGTGCGCAGGGTGGGCGCGTCACCGGGCAGAACGGGGGTCACCAGCATCTGCGCGGGGTAGCCCGATTGCAGCGAGTCGCGGAAGTTGCCCAGTGTCCACGGGTGGGTGTAGGCCTGCTTTTCGGTGTCCCACACCACATCCAGATCGGCCAGTGTGAGTGGCTCGAACCACACCTGGCGTTCTGGCGGTGCCGACTGGCTGGGCTGGGCGCTGTTCATGGCTGCGGTGACGTGAGAGCGGTGGTGGGGCGGGTGGCGCGTTCGGCGGTGGTCTGGGCCACTTTGTCGCGCACATACACGGGCTGGGCCTGGGCGGCGGGTGTGGCCAGCCCCTGGGCCAGCAGGCCGGGGGCCAGGCGCAACAGGGCGGCGGCAGTGGGCATGGCCGCCACGCGCGGGCCGCTGGTGGGGGGAATGCGCTCGCCATACACCTCGAACACATTGCCCGCCAGCACGCCGGTGTGGGCCGCGTCGCCTGGCAAATTGTCCAGCAGCCCGGCCAGCCCTTCTGGCTTGATCAGCCACGGCCCGCCCAGCCGGGTGGCCTGGGGTTGGTTGATGTCGGGGAACAGGTAGGTGGCGGCGTACACCTCGTCCATGCGGGCATCGAGCAGGGCGGTGATGGTGCAGGCGGTGGGTGCCGAGGCCGGATGAGCAGGGGCCGAGGCCGGATGAGCAGGGGCCGGGGCCGAATCGGGCGGGCAGAGCTGGTGGCGGGCTTCTTCGGCCACGGCCAGCAGGGTATCGACCGACAGCACCGGCAGGCCGTTGGGGTGGCGGGGCGGGCGGGTGCCGTAAGCCAGACCCTGGGCCACGGCGGCGGCGGTGCGCAGCCCCGTGAACGAGCCTGGGCCGCAGCCCCACACCAGCGCATCCAGCTCGGCCAGTGACGTGCCCGCCTGCGCCAGCAGCGCCAGCACGGCGGGCACGAGGTGGGCCGATGCCTGCGCACCGCCTTCGCCCGTGTGCAGCCATTGCCGGTCGGTTGGCGTGGTGTGCGGGCAGACCACGCGCACCCCCACAGACATGAGGTGGGTGCTGGTGTCGAGTGCGAGTAGGCGCAATGGATGCATTCTGAAGAGCGAAATAAATGACCGCCTGCGGCAGCAAAGGTGTGGGCCGGAAAAAAACAGGCCGTTTCAGTTAGGCTACCGCTCCCGCCGGGGGCACGGTCTGTGTCGGACAGCCTGGCCATTTTCTCTCACCATGCCTGAACAATCTTTTGCCGCCCTGTGTGTGCGCCTGTGTGCGTCGCTTGGCCCGCGCCCGAACTGGCGGCGCGGTGTCCGCATGTCAACCGGGCTGCTGTGCCTTGCGCTGGCCCTGCCTGCTGCCGCCCAGGCCTTGCCACCCACGGTGGCCACAGCCCTCAAAAAAGCGGGTTTGCCTGCCGATGCCCTGTCGGTGGTGGTGGCCCCGGTGGATGCCAGCCAGCCCGCCCGCCTGCGCCTGGGTGCAGACCGCCCCGTCAACCCGGCCTCGGTGATGAAGCTCGTCACCACCTACGCGGCCATCGATCTGCTGGGGCCGGAATTCACCTGGGCCACCCGGTTTTATGTGGATGGCGAGGTCAACCAGGGCTTGCTGCGCGGCAACCTGCATGTGCAGGGCGGTGGCGACCCCAAATGGGTGATGGAGCGCATCGTGGCGGCGCTGGAGGCGGTGCATGCCCAGGGTGTGACGGTGATCCGGGGTGACATCGTGCTGGATCAGAGCGCCTTCCAGATACCGCGCACCGACCCGGCGGCGTTTGACGGCGAACGCCTGCGCCCCTACAACGCCGCGCCCGAGGCACTGCTGGTCAATTTCAAATCGTTGCTGCTGGGCTTTGTGCCCGATGCGGCGGCCGGCGTGGCCAGGGTGAGCGTGGAGCCGCCGCTGGCGGGCGTGTCGGTCGATGCCACGGTGCCGCTGTCCAGCGGCCCCTGTGGCGACTGGCGCAGCGCGGTGCAGGCCCGCTTCGATGACCCCGACCGGGTGAGCCTGGCGGGGCGCTATCCCGCCCAGTGTGGCGAGCGCACCTGGCCCGTGGCCTATGCCGACCCGGATCGCTTTGCCGCCCGCACCATCGAGGGCCTGTGGCGGCAGACCGGCGGCCTGCTCACCGGCCAGGTGCGTCTGGGGCCGGTGCCCGCCAAGGCCCGTCTGATTCACGCCGCCCCTTCGCTGCCGCTGACCGACATCGTGGCCGACGTGAACAAGTTCAGCAACAACGTCATGGCCCAGCAGGTGTTTCTGACGCTGGGGCGGTTTCCCGCCACCTTCGAGCGTTCGCGTGAGCGTGTGCTCCAGTGGTGGGCAGGCCGGTTCGGCCCCCGTGTTGCCGCTCCCGTGCTGGAAAACGGCGCAGGGCTCTCGCGCGACGAGCGCATCAGCGCCGATGCCCTGCTGGCCCTGCTGCGCGATGCGGCCCGCCACCCCCAGGGTGCGGTGCTGCGCCAGTCGCTGGCTGTGGTGGGGGTGGATGGCACGGCGGCGCGCATGGGCGAGCGCGGCATCCTCAAAAACGCCCTGGGCCAGGCCCAGGTCAAAACCGGCTCGTTGCGCGATGTGGCTTCGGTGGCCGGCTATGTGCAGGGGCAGGGCGGGCAGCAGTGGGTGGCGGTGGCCATCATCAACCACCCCAATGCCCCTCAGGGCCGCCCGGTTCTGGATGCTGTGCTGGAATGGGCGGCCAGCCTGCCACGCTGAACGGCTGCCCTTATTCCGTCCACCGACTTTTGTTTACCTTTGAACCCCTGCCGGATGCACCACGCCATCCCAAACAGCTTGCACCCATGAACCTGACTGACCTGATCGGCACCCTGGCCGCCCTTCTCACCACCCTGAGCTTTGTGCCCCAGGCCTGGCACACCTTTCAAACCAAGGATGTCAGCGGCATTTCGCTGGGCATGTACAGCGCCTTCACCCTGGGTGTGGCGCTGTGGCTGGCCTACGGGCTGATGCTGCAAGCCTGGCCGGTGGTGATTGCCAACGCCGTGACCCTGGCGCTGGCGCTGGGCATCCTGGCCATGAAGCTGATTTACCAGCGTGCCCGCAACTGATCGTAGGCGTAGTCGCCCAGGTAGATGTTGCCCGCAGGGGTCATGTGGATCTGGTCGGCAAACAAGTACTGCGATGCCGTGGCCCCCGACACCAGCGTGCCGGAGGTACAGGTGAGCGCATCGGGCGTGGTGCAGATGGGCGTGGTCACTTGCACAAAACCATAGCTGCCACGGGTTTCAGCCAGTGCGTTGCGGTTGACCAGGAAGGCCGCATCCACAAACAGCAGGTTCTTGCCCAGATTGACCGCATCGGTCTTGAAGGCATCGTTGAGCTTGATGGACGCGCTGGTGAACAGCGATTCCTGTGTCTGCGCAATGGCCCAGGGCGATTTGCCCAGGTCGTACACGCCCGCCACCACGATGTACTGGGCACCCGCCGCAATCAGCCGCTTGACTTGTGCCACATGCGCCCGGCCAACCGCATCCACCTGGGCCAGTGCGGCTGATTCGGTCAGCGTGCCTGCCTTGACTGCCGCCATCGCAGTCAGCACGTCGGTCATGGGCAGGTTGATCAGCACCACATCGGTGCTGCCCAGGGTGTTGGAAGCCAGAAAGGCATCGATCTGCTGCGCCAGGGTGCGCGGCAGGGCGCTGCCCACAGCATGGCCCTGTGCGTAACCTTGGCCGCCAGCCTTTTGTGCAGTGAGTAACAGGCCATAGCGGTTGGCCAGGCGGTCGGCCCAGGTGTTGAGCGTGCCATCGTTGATGGTGTAGCGCAGGCCGGTGCTGCCCTGGCCCAGGTCGCTCAGGCCGTCGCCAAACGAGATGAAGCGGGTGGGCACCAGGGCCGAGACGATGTCCCCGGAGCCGCAGGCGCTGAGCAAGCCGGTGCTGCCCACGGTCACGGCCAGTCCGCCCAGCGCGCCTGCACGCAGCAGCGACCGGCGTGACAGTCCGTGGGGGCGGGAGGCCGGGGATGGAACATAAGCGGTCATTCAATTCACTCCAGTGTCTGTGCGGTGTGGGGCGGGCCCATGTACCAGCCCACCAAAGCCCGCTATCTTAGGGTGTCGTGCTGGCGGTGCGGTGCGCTGCTGTTTCTTGCCAGCAATTCTCATTTTGATCAGGCAAGTGTTTTGGGGCTGCCGTTTCTCGGTTGGCTCTTGTGGTGGCTTGCCGCTTCTTGCCAGGCTTGTGCGGTGGCGAGCTGCTTCTCGGCTGGCTTTGGTGGTGGCGAGCCATGCCGTGCTGACGTGGCGTGCTGGGGAGGGTG
>CALMMY010000410.1 GCA_937868695.1 uncultured Comamonadaceae bacterium | reverse complement strand
TCGCGGGTGATGAGTTCGCAGCCGTCGGGGGTGACGATGGCATCGTCTTCGATGCGGATGCCGATGTTCCAGAAGGCTTCGGGTACGCCGGGGGCGGGGCGCACGTACAGGCCGGGCTCGATGGTCAGCACCATGCCGGGTTGCAGGATGCGGCTGGGGCGGTTGATGATGGTTTCGCCGCTCAGGGGGTCTTTGCGTTCGCTGGTCTGGCCCACTTCGGTGGGCTCCACGTAGCTGCCGCAGTCGTGTACGTCCATGCCCAGCCAGTGGCCGGTGCGGTGCATGTAGAACTGGAAGTAGGCGCGGCTGGCGATCACGTCGTCCACGGTGCCCACGGTGTTGCGGTCGAGCAGGCCGGTGTCGAGCATGCCTTGGGCCAGCACTTTCACGGTGGCTTCGTGCGGGTCGGTGAAGCGGGCTCCGGCGCGGGTGGCGGCAATGGCGGCTTCCTGTGAGGACAGCACCAGGTCATACAGCGTGCGCTGCGGGCCGGTGAAGCGGCCATTGGCGGGGAAGGTGCGGGTGATGTCCGACGCATAGCCGTCCAGCTCGCAGCCCGCGTCGATCAGCACCAGCTCGCCGTCGCGCACGGGGGCGGCATCGGCGCGGTAGTGCAGCACGCAGGCATTGGCCCCGGCAGCGACGATGCTGCCGTAGGCGGGGTACTGGCTGCCGTGGCGGCGGAATGCGTGCAGCAGCTCGGCATCAAGGTGGTATTCGCGCAGGTCCTGCCCGGCGCGAACCATGCGGGCGCTGGTCTGCATGGCGCGGATGTGGGCGGCGGCGCTGATCTGCGCGGCGCGGCGCATGGTGGCCTGCTCGTGGCTGTCTTTGATGAGGCGCATTTCGTCCAGCGGGCCGCACAGGTCGCGCTGGGTGTCGGGGCACACGGCTCCGAAGCGCACGCGGCCACGCACGCTGTGCAGCCAGCCTTCGACGCGGCCTTCCAGCCCGCTGTGGATGGCGAACGGAAACCACACGGTGGCGCGGTTTTCCAGCAGACGGGGCAACTGCTTGTCCAGCTCGCCCACGGGCAGCGCGGCCTGCACACCCAGCGCGTCGGGCGCAGCCTGGGGGCCGAGGCGGATGCCGTCCCAGATTTCGCGCTCCAGGTCTTTGGGCTGGCAGAACAGGGTGGTGTGGCAAGCGCCCGAAGCATCGGCGGTGATCACCAGCCAGGCGTTGGGCTCGGTGAAGCCGCTCAGGTAGTAGAAGTAGCTGTCGTGGCGGTACAGAAAGTCGCTGTCGCGGTTGCGCTGGCGCTCGGGCGCGGTGGGCACGATGGCGATGCCGCCCGGCCCCAGCTGGGCGGCCAGCCGGGCGCGGCGGCTGGCGTACAGGGCGCGGTGCAAAAAGGCACCGGGTTGCGTGGCAGACGGTGGGGTGGCCTCGGCGGCCGCAGAGGTGGGGGGCGTGGCGGTGTTCATGGCTGGCATGGTATCGCCGGGTGGGTTGTCAGGTTGTCCGCATGGGGTCTTTTGGCATGCTTCTTTCTAGAATGGACACCGGGCAAAGGCAGATGCCTGCCGGGCATGCGCAATCAGAAACATTCAAGGAGGAAGCCCCATGTCAACCACCCCGTCTTCATCTTCTGCATCCGGGCTGCTGCCGGAGCGGGCTGTGCCTTCGGTGCAGGTGATTCCGCTCCGGTTCACCGGCAGTGGCAGCGAGTATTTCCGCATCTGGATCGTCAATTCCCTGCTGCTGGTGCTGACCCTGGGGCTGTACATGCCTTGGGCGCGGGTGCGCAAGCTGCGCTATGTGTACGGCAACACCGTGGTGCAGGGTGTGCCGCTGGATTTTCATGGCGACCCGCGCAAGATGTTCCGGGGGCATGCCTACATTTCGGTGCTGTTCATGGTGTATCTGTTGGCCACCAATGCTTCGCCGGTGGCCGGGCTGATCGCGGCGCTGATTCTGGCGGCGCTGTGGCCGTGGCTGATCCACCTGTCGCTGCGTTTTCGGCTGGCGCACACCAGCTGGCGGGGTTTGCGTTTTGCCTTCACGGGCCAGACGCGCGATGCCTACGTGGCCTTTGGCCCGTCGGCGGCGGTGGGCGCACTGGTGTTGGGCAGTGGCGCGTTCGTCAATCCCGAGTCCGATGCACCCGGTCTGGCCGACATGGTCAACAGCGCAGCGGTGCTGGTGGCCGTGCTGCTGGCTCCGTGGCTGTGGCACCGCATCAAAACCTACCAGCAAAGCCACTTGGCCTACGGGCGGCTGGTCACCCGTTTCAAGGCACCGCTGCGGTCGTTCTACGGTGTGGTGCTGAAGGCGGGCGGGCTGATGCTGCTGGGGGTGGCGCTGGTGGGGCTGGCGGTGTTTGTCGAGCTGGGCTGGGCGCGCGGGGCTCCGGCCATGCCCTCACCGGGCGAGATGGGCTCGGTGCTGGTGTTTGCCCGGCTGGCCCTGGTGGTGTTTCTGGTCTATCTGCTGTTCTATGTGCTGGCCACCAGCTATTTCCGCTGCCAGATGCAAAACCTGGTGTGGACCAACACGGGCAACCGTTCCATCCGCTTCAAGAGCCGTTTGCGGCTGCCTACCCTGGCCGCGTTGACGGCCAGGAACACCCTGCTGCTGGCCCTGACCCTGGGGCTGTACTGGCCGTTTGCCTTCATTGCAATGACGCGCCTGCGGCTGGAGGCGGTTCACCTGCACACCCGCGTTCCCCTTGATGCTCTGCTGGCGCACAACCAGGGCCCGGTGGGCGAGACGGCGGGAGACGCGGCGGGTGACATCTTCGGTGCGGACCTGGGCCTGTGAGCATGTCCGTGCCCAACCAGCCACCAGTGCCAGATCGCCTGCTGGCCGAATACTTCGATGGCCGCCAGGCCCGTGGCCAGCCGGTGGAGCTGGTGTGGTCCGCGCACCACCTGTGCCTGCTGCGCCCCGGCCAGCCGGGGCCGGAGCTGCTGCGTGTGCCCCACAGCCAGGTGCAGTGGTCTGAACTCACCCGCCACGGCCTGCCGCAGGCGCACATGGACGGCGGCGGCTCGCTGCGGGCGCTGGATGCGGCGCAGTGGCACGCCTGGCTGCGGCACCACCGGCCCCAGTCTCTGACCTGGGTGGTGCGTGCTCAGCAAAGCTGGCGCGGGGTGCTGCTGGCGCTGGCCGCGCTGGTGCTGGCCGTGGCCGGGTTGTGGCGTTTTGGCATTCCGGTGGCCGCCCAGGTGGTGGTGCCCCTGGTGCCGTTGTCGCTGGAGCAGCGCCTGGGCGAGGCCACCCTGGAATGGCTGGACGGGGAACTGACCCGCCCCACCGAATTGCCTGCCGCACAACGCAGCGACATTGCCCGGCGGTTTGCCACCATGCTGGAGGCCGGGCAGCGTTCCGGTTCGTCCGGCCTGGCCGCGCAGACCGCACCGCCACCTCCCGCCTACCAGCTGCATTTTCGCCAGAGCCGCATCGGCCCCAATGCGTTTGCGCTGCCCGGCGGAGCCATCGTGCTGACCGATGAGATGGTTACCCTGCTGGGCCACGACACCGATGTGCTGCTGGGCGTGCTGGCCCACGAGCTGGGCCATGTACACCACCGCCACGGCACCGCGCAACTGGTGCAGGTCACCCTGCTCGGCGCGTTGTCGGCTTTGGTGCTGGGCGATGTGGGCAGCTGGGTGACCAGCGTGCCGGTGCTGCTGGGGCAGGCCGGTTACTCGCGCCAGGCCGAGCGCGAGGCCGATGCCCACGCAGCCCGCGTGCTGGCGGCGGCGGGTGTGTCACCGGCGGTGATGGTCAGGCTGTTCGATGTGCTGGCCGCCCGCGAGGGCAGCGGCCCGCAAGCGCCCGAAGCCGTGCGCACGCTGGGCATTGCCATCGCCTCGCACCCGGACGACGGCGAGCGCCGCCGCTTCTTCAGCGAGGCCGCGCTCAGTCTGCCGGGGCGTTGAGCTGGGCCAGCCGCTCCGGCGTGCCCACATCGGTCCATTCGCCCAGGTACAGCTCGGCGCTGACGCGGCCCGCATCCATCGCCCGGCGCAGCAATGGTGCCAGCGGTGCCGGTGTGCCGTGCGGGTTGCCGGGAGCGATGTCGCACCACGGGGCGCTGAACAGCTCGGCCCGGTACAGGCCGATGGTGCTGTAGGTGTGACGCGGGATGTCGGCTGTGTCGCCTGCCCCGGCCAGCTTGGGCAGGTTCAGCGCCAGGCCGTCGGCGCTGAGGCCGAAGTCGCCCGCCGGGTTGTGCGCCGGGTTGGGCACCAGCCACAGGTGGGCCAGGTGGTTGCTGGCCCTAAAGCGCGCCACGCTGGCCTGGCTGAACGCAAAGCCGGGCACAAACACATCGCCCGCTACCACCCAGAACACATCGTCCGGAGCCTGGGCCACTGTTGTGGGTTCTGTGCGGGCTGGCGTGGCCGTTGGCAGGTGCGCATGACTGGTGGCCCGGTGTGCAAACAGCAGCGGCAGGGCACGCGCAATGCCTCCGGCGGTTTCCAGGGCCTGGCCGAAGTCGGCTCGCTCGTCGGAAAACAGGATGTCTGCCGCTGTGGTGGCCGTCTGTGGTGGCAGTCCGTTCTGTTCTGTTGCGCACAAGGTGCCCAGAAAGTGGTGAATTTTTTCGCCCAGCCAGGCTGTGTTGATGACCAGCCGCCCAAAGCCCCCGTCCAGCAGCGCCTGCACATGCCACATCAGCAAAGGTTGACCCCGCACAGCCAGCAGTGGTTTGGGTGTGGTGTCGGTCAGCGGACGCATGCGCTCGCCGCGACCGGCGGCCAGAACGATGGCGGGGGTGGGGTGGATGGCCGTGGCCAGGGTGGTGGTCATGCTGGTGGTGTCTGCCCACGCCAGAGGGCATGCTGCTGGCACTGGCCGGGCTGAAAGATGGAGATCAGGTGTGCCATGAGCTGGCGGGCCTGGGCGCTGTGGTCGGCACCGAAGTTGCACACATACACATCCAGCGTGACACTGGCGTTTTCGGGCCAGGTGTGGATGCAGACGTGGCTTTCGGCCAGCAGCACCGTGGCCGTCACGCCGCCCGGCCCGCGTGGCGTGGCCGGAAAACTGTGCAGCAGGCGGCCTACGGGGCTGAGTCCTGCCTGGCGCACGGCGGTTTCGCAGGCCGCGCCCAGCTGCGCGGCATCGGTCAGCCAGTGCAGGGCACACTGGCAGTCGGACAGATCGGCGGTGAGGTGCAGGCCTTGCATGGGCCTGCACTGTAAGCCAAGCCATTGCGCATGACAAAGCCATGACCACAAAACAGCCCAGCCGGTAAAATTCACGTTTTCGCTCTGTGTCTGTCGGGCGATTTCTCAACACATCCTTCGCATTCCCCATGCCCAAAGCCCCTGCCAAAGCGTCTGCTGCGCCTGCCGCCGCCGTATCTTCCAAAGCCCCCGCCAAAAAAGTGACTGCGAAAAAGGCTCCAGCCAAAAAGCTGGCTGCTGCTGTGGCTGCGGCCCCCGCCGCTGCTTCCGTGGCCGCCACCGCTGTGGCCAAAGACATGGCGAATGCCATCCGTGCCCTGGCGATGGATGCCGTGCAGGCAGCCAACTCCGGCCACCCCGGCGCACCCATGGGCATGGCCGACATGGCTGTGGCCCTGTGGAGCCGCCACCTGAAGCACAACCCTGCCAACCCCGCCTGGGCCAACCGCGACCGCTTTGTGCTGAGCAACGGCCACGGCTCCATGCTGATCTATGCGGTGTTGCACCTCACCGGCTACAAGCTGCCCATCGAAGAACTCAAAAACTTCCGCAAGCTGCACAGCAAAACTGCCGGTCACCCCGAAGTGGGCGTGACCCCCGGTGTGGAAACCACCACCGGCCCGCTGGGCCAGGGCATCACCAACGCCGTGGGCTTTG
>CALMMY010000409.1 GCA_937868695.1 uncultured Comamonadaceae bacterium | reverse complement strand
ACAATTTGCAGCAAGGGTGTTGAATTTTTTTCAGCACCCTTGCGGCCTCCCCTCAAAACGCCCAGGTGGCCGTCACATAGCCCTGCTTTTGCACCGGCAGCTGGCGCAGCACGGCGGTGGCGGGGCCACCGTGGGTGCGCAGGCCGCCTTCCAGCTTCACGCGGTCGCCCTGCCAGGTGAGGCTGGCGGTGAGCATGCGGCCACCGTCTGCCGGGTGAACCAGCACATCCAGCGCGGGCTGCCAGGCTTCGTGCGTCCAGCTCAGGCGGGCGTACAGGCTGTTGCGGTGCAGGCTGGGCGACACGTTGAACGCGCTGGCCTGCCAGGCCAGGTTGCCCGCCACGGCAGCGGCGGGCGGGCCGGCTGTTGCGCCCCCTGCCCCACCCGCTCCACCACCCGCACCAGCCGGAAAGGGCATGGCCGCCAGCCTGCCCAGCGCCTGGTTGCGGGCCGTCCATTGCCGCCACTGGCTGGCGCTGGGGGCGGTGCCGTCGTGCCAGGCTTCCAGCAGCAGGCTCACCTGGCTTTCATTCGTCCAGGTGCCGCCGACCAGCACCTGCTGGCCCGAGCCACCCAGCCCGGCCTGCCAGGGGTTGACGGATGCCAGCGCCGTGCCCGCAGCGGCTGCGCCGGGCAGCAGGGCATCATGGCGCTGGTAGTGGCGCAGCGAGGCATGCAGCTCCAGCGCATCGCTGGCCACCCACGAGGCTGCCGCGCCCACGCTGGCCCCGGTGCGCGTGCCGTGGCGGGCAAAGCCGTGCCAGTCCACCGCGCCGTCGCGCCAGTACACGCGGGCGGCCAGCGCGGGTTCGTCGGCCCCTGTGGCGTTGCGGGCACGGGTGGGGTTGACCCAGACCAGGCTCCAGGCGGTGTCGGCGCTGAAGTGTTCGGCCATCAGCAGTGGGCGGCCCACCAGGGTGGCGGGGCTGAGCGTGCGGCGGGTTTCCTGCTGCACCACATCGTTGGGCCGGAAGGCGTAGCCCACGTCCCAGCTCACCACTTTTTTGCCCGCGCTCCAGCTCCAGCCGTCGAGCAGACCGGGGGATGCGCTGCCCGCACCGCCCGAGGCACCCGTACCCCCCAGGCTGCCGGACAGCGCCGCCTCGTTCACCCAGGCATCGCTCTGCCCTGGCCCGCCTTCGGGGTGCTGGTGCTGCAAAGTGATGCTGGTGTTGACGGCCGCACCACCCAGCCGGGCCGCGCTGCGCAGCTCGGCCTGCACCGTGGCCGCCGAAGGCTGCACAGCGGCCATGCCCGGCACCAGTGCATTGGCCTGCGCCAGCGGCCCGCTGCCAGCCACCTGCCGTGCGGCCCAGGTGCCACGCAGCTGGCCGGTGGTTTCAAAGGTTTGTGCATGCAGGCCACCCACCGAAAAAATCACCCCAGCCACAGCGGTGAACATGAGGGATTTCCGTAGCGAGCGGCCCAAGGTCGGCCCAACGACCAGTGATGTGCGCGCAGCCGTACTTCTGTACGGCGAGCACAGCAGAGCCGAGATTGCCCCGCGCAGTAGGAAAGCACTCATGTTCACTCCAGACTGGGGTTGCGGGCCAAAAACATGGGGTTGAGCCACTCAGCGGGCACGGTGCGATCTTTGCGGCTCAGGTAGGTCACGCGGGTCTGCTTCTGGTTGCTGAGCTGGTCGGTCAGCACCATGGCGCTCACGGTGGCCCCTGCACCGGGTTTGTCCATCACAAAGCGGGCCTGCTTGGCCAGCTTGTCGGACTGCACGTACAGGTTGGCCCGCACCGGCTCATGGCGCTGCTTGCCCACCCACAGCTCAATGCGCTGGTAGGTCACGCCCTTGCGGCTGGCCTGCAAGCTCAACGGATAGCACACTTGTGATGATGGATGAGCGGAGGTGGCCTTTTTTTCCTGTGTTTTTCCGGCATCGGGGGGCGCGGTGGCATCGGCAGCACCGGCGGGTTGGCAGGCTTCTTCGCCGTTGAGGGTGGCGGTGTAGTCGCCGCTCCAGCTCATGGTGGCGATGTCGCCGGTGCTGGCATCGCCCAGCAGCTTTTGCATGGGGGTGATGCGCAGCGGGCGCTGGCTGTTGGGCATCAGCAGCCAGAAGTCGTCGCCCAGCATCAGTACCTTCTGGCCCTTTTCGGCGGGGCTTTGCATCAGCACCAGCGACTGGCGGCCCGACTGCGCAAACACGGTGTAGCGGCGCTCCTT
This sequence comes from uncultured Comamonadaceae bacterium, assembly GCA_937868695.1. Classification (GTDB taxonomy): domain Bacteria; phylum Pseudomonadota; class Gammaproteobacteria; order Burkholderiales; family Burkholderiaceae_C; genus UBA2334. The sequence continues at coordinate 1,700 of CALMMY010000409.1, read as the reverse complement.
GTCGGGCGTGCCGTCTGCCCTGAAGGTTTCCACCAGCGTGTCCACCTGTAAGTTATCGGAACCCATGCGGTAGCTGTCGGCATTTTTGAGGATTGTGCCCACGTCCTGCGCCTGGGCGGTGGTGGCTGCCAGCAGCGCAATCAGGCTGGCCGCAGCCAGGGTTGAAACGGAAGTTTTCATGGTGGCTCCGGATATTCAAGTGTGGGCCAGGGCATCGACCACGGGCATGTGGACGGTTTTGCGGGCCACGGCCAGCGATGCAATCAGGGTCAGGCTGACCATGGCCAGCATGGTGAACAGGTACAGCGTGGGATCAATGGACACGTTCAGCGGGTAACCCACCGAGCGGCCAGGGGGCGGTGGCATTTCCATGGGCACCACATACAGCAGCAGCGACACACCCAGCGCCAGCACCGCACCGGCCACCGCGCCCACGCCGCCCAGCAGCATGCCCTCCAGCCCCAGGCTGCGCAGCAACTGGCCGGGCAGCGTGCCCAGCGCACGCAGGGTGCCGATTTCGCGGGTGCGCTCGATGATGGCCATGGCCATGGCGTTGGTCACCACAAACACCACGATCACGCCGATGATGATGCCCAGTGCGCCAAAGATGCGGTTGTAAAGCCCTTTCACCGCCTGGTAGAAAACGGCTTGTTGCTCCCAGTTTTGCACCTCCAAGTTGGGCAGAAGGGCGGCCAGGCGGGCCTGGGCGGGCAAGGTGGCTTCCATGCTGTTCAGGAACACGCCCAGGCTGGTCACGCGGTCGGTCACCAGCAGGCGCTGGGCGGTGGCCACGCTGGTATAGACGAGGCGCTTGTCCATCTCGGGCACGCCGGTGCTGAAGATGCCTTTCACGCGCACATCCATCGCGTTCATCGCGCCTTCGGTGGTGCTGGCCAGCAGGGTCAGGCTGCTGCCGGGGGTGGCTTTCAGGCTGCGGGCCAGGGCTTCGCCCAGCATCACTTCGGGCTCGTCGCTCTGGCCTTCAACGGGTGAGGCCAGCACGCTGCCCTCTCTCATGGTGAGGAAGGGGCCTTTGATGGCGAACTCGTTGTCGGGGTCCACGCCCACGGCCACCATCACGGTGGATTTGTCGCCATTGCTGATCAGGCCGCTGAACTCCACTCTGGGCAGCACCTGGCGCACCTGCGGATCGGCCAGCAGCGTGGAGCGCAGCTGGCCGACATCGCTCAGGCCGTGTTGCAGCGGCACGTCTTCATCGGTGGTGAAGTGGGCCGGGGTGGCCAGCACCAGGTGGCCGCTGTCGCGGGCCGCCGCCTGGGCCAGGCTTTCGTAGGTGTAGAGCGCAAAGCCCCCGGCCAGCAGGATGGCGGCGGTGCCCAGCGCGGCAATGGACGCGGTCACGGCCGAGCGGCGGCGGTTGCGCAGGGTGTTTTGCCAGGCAAAGCCCAGCCATTTGAGGTTGTCGCTGAGGTGATCGGTCAGGGCTTTCATTGGATTCTCCCGTCCAGAAGGGCCACCACGCGGTCGCAGCGGGCGGTCAGGCGGCTGTCGTGGGTGGCAATGACAAAGGCCGCGCCCTGGGCGTGGCCGCGTTCGCGCATCAGGTTCAGCACCTGATCGGCGGTGTGCGAGTCGAGGCTGGCGGTGGGCTCGTCGGCAATCACCAGTTTGGGCCGCTTGACCAGGGCGCGGGCAATGGCCACGCGCTGGCGCTGGCCGCCGCTGAGGGCATCGGGGCG
>CALMMY010000408.1 GCA_937868695.1 uncultured Comamonadaceae bacterium | reverse complement strand
GCGGTGCAACCGCCCGTGGTCCGCGCCTCCGGTACCGCCGATTCCGCCCTTGCGACCGCTGATCCGCTGCTGGGCGCTGGCCCCCGGCACGACTGGCAGATTGGCGTGCTTCTTGCACATCGGCTGGAAACCGCCCTGCGCCCTGGGCTGCCCACCCTGTTTCCCTACACCCACCCAGAATCGGTCTGGAACGAGCACCGCGAGAGCACACGGGGGCGCGATCTGGACATCACCGGACTCAGCTACGCCATGCTTGACACCCACGGCCCCCAGCAATGGCCCCTGCCAGCCGCCCAGCCCCAAACCATTGCGGGCGGGCAAGTGCGTCTGTACGAAAACGGCGTGTTTCCCACCCCCGATGGCCGCGCCCGCTTTGCCGCCGTGCCCCACCGCCCGGTGGCCGAGGCGCGGGAGGCCAAGTTTCCGTTCTCGCTGACCACGGGCCGCCTGCGCGACCACTGGCACGGCATGAGCCGCACCGGCACCCTGGGCCGCCTGTTCGGCCATGTGCCCGAGCCCAGCCTGCACATGCACCCGCAGGACATGGCCCGCCGGGGCTTCACCATGGGCACGCTGGTGCGCGTCAGCAGCCAGCGGGGCACCCTGGTGGTGCCCGTGCAACCCAATGACGAGCTGGGCCTGAGCCAGGTGTTCATGGCCATGCACTGGGGCAGTGAATTCCTCAGCGGCATGGGGGCCGATGGCCTGCCGCTGGCGGGGGTGAATGCCCTCACCACCTCGGCCCACTGCCCCACATCCAAACAGCCCGAGTTCAAGCACGCCGCCGTGCGCATCGACAAGGCCGACCTGGGTTGGAACCTGCTGGGCCTGGCCTGGCTGCCCGAGAACGAGGTTCACCACGCCCGCGATGTGTTGCGCAAACTCATGCCCCGCTTCAGCTTTGCCACCTGCGTGCCCTTCGGGCGCGAGCGCACCGGCCTGCTGTTTCGCGCCGCCGCGCCCCAGGCCCCCGATGCCGCGCTGCTGGACTGCATCGAACAGACCCTGGGCCTGCACACGCCCAACACACTGAACTATGCCGACCCCCAGCATGGCCAGCGCCGTGCCGTGCGGCTGTACCGGGGTGGCGGCACCACACCCGCCAGCGCCACCCTCGAAGCGTTTTTGCTCGCAGGCGACACCCGCTCCGAAGCCTGGATCAAAACCCTGCTGCAAGACGAGCTGCCCGCCGATGGCTACGGCCACCAGCTGCTGCGCCCCTCCAGCCAGCCACCGGCGGCCCTGGCCCAAATCAAAAGCAGCCCGCAGGTGTGTACCTGCTTCAACGTGACCGAGCAAGCCATCACACAGCACCTCAGTGGCTGTGCGGGCGATGCCACGCAACGCCTGGCCTCACTGCAATCGGCGCTGAAATGCGGCACCAACTGCGGCTCGTGCCTGCCCCAGCTCAAAAAACTGGCGGGTACGGTGCCCGTGGCCGCCACGGCATTGACCGGCGCACAGCGGGCATGAAACGGGTTCTGGCCCCAGTTGCCACACCAATTCGCCATATCACCGCAAGTTGTGTTGAACACCAGACAATCGCGGCATGAGCATCAGTCACCACATCAAGGAAATCGGGCGCGGCAAAGACGGGGCCCGCTCACTCACCCGCGAGCAGGCCGCCGACCTGATGGGCCAGCTGCTGGACGGCACCGTCACCGACCTGGAAGTGGGCGCGTTCTGCCTGGCCATGCGCATCAAGGGCGAAACCCCGGCGGAGATGGCCGGGTTTCTGGATGCCACCCACGCACGGATCACACCCGTTCCCGCACCCGCCACCACCGTGGTGCTGCCCAGCTACAACGGTGCGCGCAAGCTGCCCGTGCTCACGCCCCTGCTGGCACTGCTGCTGGCCCGCGAAGGGCTGGCCGTGCTGGTGCATGGCACCGATACCGAGTCGGGCAGAGTGTCCACACAGAGCGTGCTGTCTGCGCTGGATATACCCGCACACACAGCCATCACACCCATACCCGCTGGCAGCGTGGCCTTTGTGCCCACCGGGCTGCTGCACCCCGGTCTCAAGCGCCTGCTGGACGTGCGCCGCGTGGTCGGCCTGCGCAACCCGGCACACAGCCTGGTCAAGCTGATGCAGCCCTGCGCAGGCCCGGCGGTGCTGGTCAGCAGCTACACCCACCCCGAGTATCTGCAATCCATGTCGGCCACACTGGCCCTGACCGGCACCCGTGCCCTGCTGCTGCGCGGCACCGAAGGCGAGCCGGTGGCCGATGCCCGCCGCACCCCCGCGATGGACACGTTTGACCACGGCCAATGCACCCGCGTGCAGGAGCCCCAGCTCGGCCCGCTGATCCAGTTACCCAGCCTGCCCGCCACCGATGCCGCCAGCACCGCCACCTGGATACGCAGCGTGCTGGCAGGCCATGCCCCCGTGCCCGCCCCCATCGCGCT
>CALMMY010000407.1 GCA_937868695.1 uncultured Comamonadaceae bacterium | reverse complement strand
CCGGAAAAAACCACCCCCCCGCCACCGACCACAGCGCCAGCACCGCCACCACGGCCACGCCCGCGCCGGTCAGCAGGCCGATGAGTAGCGCACCGTTGGACAGACCGGCCACAGCGACCCGCCACCACCGTTGCAGGGGGCCGGGGACGGTGGATGAGGTCGCACAGCCCAAGCTGGCCGCCACACCGCGCGGCCCGGCAGGCAGGCGGTGCGCACTGGCGGCCTGTGCGGCCTGCCAACCCAGGCGGGCGGCGGCAGCACCCAGTGCAAACAGGGCCAGCAGCACCAGCGAGGTGGCGGCACCCAGGGCTTGCTGCGCGGGGTCGGGGTCGGTCAGCCAGCGCCAGCCCAGCACGGCCAGGGTGGGCGGGTTGGCGGGGCCGAGCACCACGGCCATGTCCACAACAGACAGGCTGTAGGCCCACACCGCCGCCAGCGGCCAGCCCAGGCGGGGCAGCAGCTGGGGCCACAGCACCTGCCGCCAGATGGCCCAGCGCCCGTGCCCCAGCGTGCGGGCCACCAGCACCTGGCGGCGGGTGGCGGGCTCGCCCAGCACGGCCATCAGCACCCACAGCAGAAACCAGCTTTCTTTCAGGGCCAGCGCCACCGCCAGGGCCAAGCCGTGCGGGTCTTGCACGGTGACCCAGGCCGGGGGGGTGCTCCAGCCCAAGGCCTGCGCCAGCAGCCGGGCCAGCCAGCCCGAAGGGGCGAGCAGAAACAGCAGCCCCACGGCAAACGCGGCGTGCGGCACCGACAGCAGCAGCGGCAGGCGGCGCTGCAAGCCCTGCCACACCGGGCCGGGGTAGGCCAGCGTGGCGGCCAGCCCCGCCAGCACGCAGGCCAACCCGGTGCCCGCCAGCGCCGACACCAGCGTGGCGGCCAGCGCGGGCGGCCACTGGTTGCTGGCCCACAGCACCTGCCACACCGGGGCATCCAGCGCCGCAGCCCACGTCCACACCAGGCCGGGCAGCACCGGGGCCAGCACCACGGCCACGCCAAGCAGGACCAGGGCGGTGAAGCGGTTGAAGTGGTTGAAGCGGGTAATCAGCGTGCGCCGTAGCGTTTCAACCATTCGGCTTCCAGCGCCTCTACCCAGCTGGCGTGGGGTTCGGGCAGGGTGGGCACGGATTCGGTCAGTGCGCCGGGGGCGGACTTGGCCAGGGCGGCCTGGGCCGATGCGGGCAGGCGGTTGCGGTCGAGCACGCTGCCGTCGCCCCACACCGCAATGTCGGCCTTGCGGGCCTGGGCCTCGGGCGAGAGCAAAAAGTTGGCAAACACCTGCGCAGCGGCGGGTGCGCTGGCGTTGACCGGAATGGCCACAAAGTGGACGTTGCCGATGGTGCCGCGCGTGAAGCCAAAGCTGACAACGCTGGGCGGCAGCTGCTGGCTGGCGATGAGGTTGGCCGCCTCGTTGGGGTTGAAGGTGAGCGACAGGTGCAGCTCGCCATCGGCCAGCATGCGGTGCATGTCGGCGGCGCTGGCCGCAAAGGTTTTGCCGCCGCGCCATTGCAGCGGGTGCAGCTGGTCCAGGTAGGCCCACAGCGGCGCGGTGGTGGCGACGAAGGCGGCGGGGTTGACCGGCTGCTGCAAGGCGGCGGGCGTGGGCGTGAGTTCGCTCAGCAGCTGCTTCAAAAAGGTGGTGCCGTGAAAGTCGGGCGGGCGGGGGTAGCTCAGGCGGCCTGGGTGGGCCTTGGCCACGGCCAGCCACTCCTGGGCGTTGCGCGGTGGCACAGGCAGGGTGCGCCTGTCGGCCATGAAGGTGAGCTGGGCCGTGCCCCAGGGGGCTTCGTAGCCCTCGGTGGGCACAGAAAAGTCGCTGCGCACGGGCTTGGCCAAATCCACCAGCGCCCAGTTGGGCAGGGACTCGGCCCAGGGGCCGTACAGCAGCTTGGCGGTTTTGAGGGCGCGGAAGTTTTCGCCGTTGACCCACATCAGATCGACCGAGCCGTTGTTGCGCCGCCCGGCGGCCACCTCGGTCTGGATGCGTTTGACCACCTCGGCGGCATCGCCCACCTTGACGTGCTTCACCTCAAAACCGTAGCGGGCCTTGGCCTCTTTGGCGGCCCAGGCGATGTAGGCGTTGATGGCCTCGCCCCCGCCCCAGGCGTTGAAATACACCGTCTGCCCCCGCGCCTCGGCCTCCAGCCTGGCCCAGGCGGCGGGCGTGGCCGGGGTGGCGGTTGCGCCGTTGGCACCGGGCGCGGTCTGGGCGCTCTGGGCATGGGCCACAGGCATCAGCACGGGCACCAGCACCGGGGCCAGGGAAAGTCCGGTGGCCGCAGCCACCAGCCGGGCAGAAAACACACGTCGCTTCATTCAGTCGTCTCCAGGCAAAAAAACAGATTTCAATCAGATCGCAAGCAGTTCACAGGCAGGTGGCCCCAGGCAGCAATCTCAGGCCATGCATGGTCAGCCAGCCGCCCATTCACGCGCCATCACAGCAGCTCGGCCACCTGGTCCCAGGCTTCGGCGGGCATGCGGCCCTTGACCTGGTAGCGCACGGCCCCGGTTTTGTCCAGCACCCACACCGCTGGCAACTGGCCCTGCATGTCCAGTGTGCTGGAGAAGGTGATGGCACCCGCCCACAGCGAGGGCCATTGCAGGTGGGCGGGCTGGGTCTGGCTGCGCAGGCTGTGCCAGTCGGCCAGTGCGCCGGGCGTGGCATCGGTGTTGACCGTGATCAGCTCAAACGCCTGGCCCTGCCAGCCCGCCAGGTTGCGGCGCAGCTCGGGCATGTTGTCCAGGCACACGGCGCAGCGGGTGGACCAGGCCACCACCATCACCACCTTGCCGCGCAGGCTGGCCAGATCGACCGGCTTGCCCGATTCGGTCACCCCCTTGAGCGCAGCGGGCCGCACCGGCTGGGCCGCCTTGTTGCCTGCGGTTGCGGCTGTGGCAGCGGGCACAGCCGCCTGAGCAATGGCTTGTGCAATGGCCGACGGTGCCCAGGCCACCGCCCCGGCCCCCAACACCACGGCCCACACCAGCCCCGGCACAGCCAGGGCACGCCGCCAGTGTCGGGCCGAAAACAGACGGGGAAAACGGAGCAACAGAGAAAGGGTCATCGGACAACCTCGGTGAAAAAACTGGACAAAAAACCCGCCCAACAGACCCGGTACAGAGTCCGGATGGCGCGGGTCGGAGGCCAGTGCGCCAGGGCGCAGAGGCGGGCAAAGCCGGGACGCACTGTCACACGGATTGCGCATGAGTCGGCACAATAGCCGCGTTTCTTACACCCCGTGTGCGCACAGCCTTTGCGCACCCCACCCACACCCCGCCCCCCGCATGACCACAGACCTGCACAACCAGCTCCAGGCCCACCGGCCCATGCTGCTGAAGTTTGCCCTGCGCCAGCTGCGCAACACGGCCTGGGCCGAGGACGCGGTGTCTGAAACCCAGCTGGCCGCGCTGGCCAAGCCCACGGCCTTCGAGGGGCGCTCGCAGCTGCGCACCTGGCTGGTGGGCATCTTGAAGTTCAAGGTGTTGGACCAGATGCGGCTCAACGCCCGCGAGGCCTGCCATGTGGGCACCGACCCCGACGAGCTGGCCGACCCCATCGACGACCTGCCGCTGGACAGCCGGGGCCACTTCAGCCAGCTGCCCGCCGACTGGGGCAACCCCGAGCGCGACCTGTCGCAGCGGCAGTTTTTCGAGGTACTGGAGCTGTGTACCGACAAACTGCCCGCCGCCCAGGGCCGCGCTTTCATGATGCGCGAGTGGCTGGAGCTGTCGGTGGAAGAAATCTGCAAGGAACTGGGCGTGACTTCGACCAACCTGTACGTGCTGCTGCACCGCGCCCGGCTGCGCCTGCGCGAGTGCATGGAGCTGAACTGGTTTGGCCAGCAGCAGCCCGCCCGCGCCCGGTAACCCATCGCCCCCGCCTGCCGTACGCGCCCCACAACACTTCACACGCCCGCACCCGAAAGCCCACGATGGACTGGATGATTCCCTGCCAGAAAGCCGCCACCCTGCTGGTGGCCCGCGAAGACCGCCCGCTGGCCCTGGGCGAACGCCGCGCACTGCGCTTTCACCTGCTGATCTGCAAAGCCTGCACCCGCTTCGAGCACCAGATGCTGACCATGCGCCAGGCGATGGACGGCTGGCGCAACTACACCGAGCAAAGCCTGGGTGACGGCGAGGCAGATGCCGCCGCAGACAGCCCGACCAAGGTGCCCAAGGCTCCGGGCGGAAGGGGCTGAGGGTCACTCAAACCCGTCAATCACCCCGCCACCCAGGCACACGTCGCCGTCGTACAGCACGGCGGACTGGCCGGGGGTGACGGCCCATTGGGGTTGGTCGAAGTGCAGGCGCACGGCGCTGGCATCGCCGCCGCCGGTGAGCGGGCCGCCTTTGGGGGCGGCTTGCAGCCAGCAGGGGGCATCGGTCTGGCGGTAGCGGGTTTTGGCGCTGAGGCGGCGGCGGGGCTGGCCGGTGGCGGGGTCGGTTTCCAGCCTGGCGGCATCTGCCAGCGGGGTGTGGCCCGCTGTCCAGCTCAGATCCAGCGCGGTGAGTGACTGGCTCAGCAGCCAGGGGTGGTCGTGGCCCTGCACCACCCACAGGGTGTTGGTGGCGAGGTCTTTGCGGGCCACGAACCAGGGCTCGTGCTCGCCCACGCCGCGCAGGCCCTGGGCCTGGGCGGCTTTCAGCTCGGCTCCGCGTGCCTTCACGCCGCCGATGCCCAGGCCCTGGCGCTGGCCCAGGGTGTAGAAGCTCAGGCCCAGGTGCTGGCCCAGCACGCGCCCCTGTGCGTTTTTGATGGGGCCGGGCTTGTGGGCGATGTAGCGGTTGAGAAACTCCCTGAATGGCCGCTCGCCGATGAAGCAGATGCCGGTGGAGTCTTTCTTCTTGGCGTTGGGCAGGCCGATTTCGGCGGCGATGCGGCGCACTTCGGTTTTGTGCAGCTCGCCCACCGGAAACAGGGTTTTGGAAAGCTGGGCCTGGGTGAGGCGGTGCAGGAAGTAGCTCTGGTCTTTGGACGGGTCCAGCCCTTTGAGCAGTTCGAAGCGGCCATCGCCCAGCCGGGCGGTTTCAACGGGCAGCAGATGCGGGGGCTGGTCAGCACGGCCATCGGTGGCCACGCAGCGCACGCGGGCGTAGTGGCCGGTGGCGATTTTGTCGGCCCCCAGAGCAAAGGCGTGGTCGAGAAAGGCTTTGAACTTGATCTCGGCGTTGCACAGGATGTCGGGGTTGGGGGTGCGCCCGGCCTGGTATTCGCGCACAAATTCGGCAAACACGCGGTCTTTGTATTCGGCGGCGAAGTTGACGTGCTCAATGTCGATGCCGATCACGTCGGCCACGCTGGCCGCGTCCAGCCAGTCCTGGCGGCTGGTGCAGTGTTCGCTGTCGTCGTCATCTTCCCAGTTTTTCATGAAGATGCCGATGACCTCATGGCCTTGCTGTTTGAGCAGGTAGGCGCTGACGGCTGAATCCACACCGCCGCTGAGGCCCACCACGATTTTCTGTTTGGATGTCATGGGGTCGGATTATCCGGGGATGGTGCGGCTCTGGGTGGTGCGCCATTTCCCGGCTGGCTTGTGTGGATGCGTGCCGTTGCTCAGCTGACGAGTGTGGTGGCGAGCCGTGTTGGCATGGCGTGTTGTTTCTTGCCTGGCTTTGGTGGTGGTGAGTTGTTTCTCGGCTGACGTGTGTGGTGGCGAGCCATGCCGTGCTGACGTGGCGTGCT
>CALMMY010000406.1 GCA_937868695.1 uncultured Comamonadaceae bacterium | reverse complement strand
CGGAGCCGATCTGGCCGACAACACCCCGCGCCAGATCCTGCTGCAACACGCCCTGAGCCTGCCCCACCCCAGCTACCTGCACACACCGCTGGTGCTGGGTGCCAACGGCGAAAAGCTCAGCAAACAAAACGGAGCCGCCGCACTCGACCTGAGCCACCCGCTGACCGCCCTCAACGCAGCAGCCCAGGCGCTGGATTTGCCCGCGCAGCCTGCGGACTGTGGTTTGGGCGATGCGCTGGGGGTGTGGGTGGCAGGGTGGAATCACAAGAGGCACGACAATCCACCATGAAAATTCGAAAACAACTCTGCAAGCACTTCGCAAACAACGACGGCATGAGCAGGAAGTTCACTTCTCCTGATTCACCATCAAAATCAATAACAAATTCGGCATTGATGTTCATTCAAAAAATATCCACTACACATGAAAAGTATTGATTTATTCGCTGGTGCAGGCGGCTTGTCATGCGGATTAAAGCAAGCTGGATTCAGCCCCATCCTCGCCAATGAATTAATCCCCCAATATGCTCAAACATACCAAGAAAACCACCAAGATACCTTGGTAATTTCAGGTGATGTTAGGCAGGTATGTGAAACAAATCTCAAAAAACTATTGAATTTATCCGATGGAGAAATCGACTTGATTGCAGGTGGCCCCCCGTGTCAAGGCTTTTCAATCAACGCCCCCATCAGATCTCTCGATGATGAAAGAAACCATCTTTTCAAAGATTTTTTACGGGTTGTAGGAGCACTTTTGCCAAAAGCAGTACTGATAGAAAATGTACCAGGCATCGTTTCACTTGGAAAAGGCACTGTCATAAGCCAAATATACGCAGAACTGAATTCCATGAATTACACCGTAAGCCATAGAATTTTATTCGCCGGTCACTATGGCATACCACAAATGCGATTCAGAACCGTGATCATCGGAATCAGAAACCACAAGAATACCGTTTCATTCCCTGAGCCACAGTTTCTGTCTAAAGCAGTTGCAAATTTTGCCGGAGCAAAAGAATTGTGCATGTCCATCTCCCCGCTCTTTCAGCAAGATCTAAAACCGCAAGTCAACGTCTGGGATGCCATTTCCGATTTGCCAGAAATAGCCAACAATCAATCAATCAGCCCAAATGAATATCTAAGCCCCCCTCAAAACAACTACCAAGAATATCTCAGAAAAAATTGCACCACATTAACCGCACATCACTGCGCCCGAATCGCGGAAGTTAATCTTGAGCGCCTCAAATTTATTCCACAGGGAGGAAGCTGGAGAGACATTCCATACGATCTATTACCCACAGGGTTGAAAAGAGCACGGCGAAGTGATCACACAAAAAGATATGGCCGCCTTCATCCAGAGGCGTTATGTTCAACTATTTTGACTAAATGTGATCCCCATTGGGGCAGCTTTTTCCATCCAACTCAAAATCGGGTAATTTCCGTTCGTGAGGCAGCTCGAATTCAATCCTTCCCTGATAACTATAAATTTTCTGGAAACATTACTCAACAATACGAACAAGTCGGAAATGCAGTTCCACCTCTTCTTGGAAAAGCGATTGGTGACGAAATCATGAAAATGCTGGGAGAAAATAAATGACCACTCGTCCAAAAAAAGATTTGATAGAAATTTTTGGCTATGCCCCTGATGATTTAACATCACAATGCAGAAGTTTATGGAAAATATCAGCATGCCCCTTCATCAACAAGCAATGCAGCAAAGCAAACCATGATGGCTCCATCATATATGGAACATGTAGTGTTTCATCACCATACGGAGATTGCATCATATGCCCCAATCGACTGTATCAAAACAAATACTCCATACTAAGAAAAATATCCCATGACGCATTCGGATTCGATCTTCCACTTTATACCTTTGAAGAATACATTCCTATAAGAGAAACGGAACTCAATTGCGTTATTGCACTTGGTCAAAATTCTGGCAAGGAAGTAAAAATCGGAACAAGCCTGTCTATGGATTGGGTTCTTGCCAGGATTGAAAATGGCAAACTGGCTGAATACACCGGCGCGGAAGTTCAAAGCATTGACATAACAGGAAATTACAGAGACGCTTGGCACTCTTATAAAAACATCACACCAAGTACATCCTTGATTCCAAGTTCAGAACATGGGATGAACTGGGCAAATGTGCATAAAAGACTGATTCCTCAAATCATCAGAAAAGGAACCATTTATTCTCGCTCCAACCTCGTTAACTCAGGACTTTATTTTATTCTCCCAGATATTGTTTATAGAAAATTTGAAGAAATTATCGGCGTTGACATTCCACTTCAAACCAGCAAAGGAAAGGATATTCTCACAATTCACACCTATGAATTGTCGCCATTTATCAAACATGGACAACAACGCTCCATTCAATTAAAAAGAAATATTCTTTTCTCGCTTGAAGAATTCTCACGACGATTCATTTCCGGCCCAAATTTACCGAGTGGCGAGCAGCTTGACAATGCAATCAAACGTGTTCTTGGGCTGGGTTGAAACATTCGCATGACAACAACGCCTTTCTACAATCGCCGCTCCGCCATTCATACCCGCCCATGAGCACCGATTCCAACTTTTCCGCGTCAGCCCAGGCCGACTCCAGCCACCCAGCCCCGGTCACACCCGCCGCAGCCGACACCCCACCGCACAACACCGCCGACAACCAGGCCCACACAAGCCGCCCTGGCCCGGTTCACAAGCCACCACCGGAAGGCGTGTACCTGCGCACCATCAAAAGCTATGTGCTGCGGGCGGGGCGCATGGGCACGGGGCAGATCAAGGCGTTCGAGCTGTATGGCCCGCGTTTTCAGGTGCCGTTCACGCCGCATCGGCACTTCGACCCCGTGGCCGCGTTTGGCCGCAGCGCACCGCTGGTACTGGAAATCGGCTTTGGCATGGGCGATGCCACCGCCAAAATTGCCCATGCCCGCCCCGGCGACGACTTTCTGTGCTGCGAGGTGCATGAGCCCGGCGTGGGTGCACTGCTCAAACGCTGCGGCGAGGAGAACATCGGCAACATCCGCATCCTGCGCCACGATGCGGTGGAAGTGCTGGAGCAGATGCTGCCCGCCGCACAGGCAGACGGCAGCGGTGCGCTGCTGGACGGGGTACACATCTTCTTCCCCGACCCCTGGCACAAGACCAAGCACAACAAGCGCCGCCTGATCCAGCCTGCGCTGGTGGCCAAACTGGCCGCCCGCCTGAAACCCGGCGGCTACATCCACTGCGCCACCGACTGGGAGCCCTACGCCCAGCAGATGCTGGAAGTGCTGTCCGCCGAGCCTCTGCTGGCCAACACCAGCACCGACCCCGCACTGGCTGGCTACGCGCCCAAGCCCGACTACCGCCCACTGACCAAGTTTGAAAATCGGGGCCTGAAGCTGGGCCACGGCGTGTGGGATCTGGTGTTTGCACGGCGGGCAGTTTGGCCACTCAGTGCCGCTTCATTTCCACCATCGCGTTGACAAATTCTTTGACCGATTCCGACGCATCTGCATCAATCGAAGTGAACTCAATGCGGCATTCAAAGCCCCGTGAGATGGGTCTGGCAGACAGAATCTTGGCGTAAATGTCCGTCAGGTCGGGCTCCAGCAGCGACGTGGACACCGCCACCCGGATGTTGCCGAACGGCTCCAGCTCCACGGGGCTCAGCACATGCATGCCACCGTAGCTCATGTCCATCACGCGGGCCACAAACTCATCGGATTCGATGGTTTTGTCGCTGATTTTCTGGATGCGCACCGGCAAATCCACCTCGACACGCGGGCTGTTGCGTATTTCGCGCACAGGTGCCTTTTTCGGTAGCGGCTGTGAAACCCCCAGCAGCTCATACATGCGCACCATGCCTCTTTTGCCCTTGACCCGCACCTCGTTGACATCGCCCGTCTCGATGTAGCTGCGGGCCAGCCGGTGGGTGTTTTCGCTCAGCAGAATTTGCCCGCGCAGGCTGTGGGCCTCAATGCGGGAGGCCAGGTTGACCTGATCGCCAATGACCGTGTACTCGCTGTGCAGCGCCGAGCCCAGACGGCCCGCCACCATTTCGCCGGTATTGATGCCGATGCCCATGTAAAACGGTGCCATGCCCAGCACTTGATTGGTGGCATTGATGTCATGCATGGCGCTTTGCATGTCGATGGCGCACGCCAGGGCGGCCTGCACGTCGTCGGCGCGTGCGGCTGGCGCACCAAACAGCACCATGATCGCGTCGCCCATGAATTTGTCGATCACCCCGCCGTGGCTCAGGATGATCTCGCTCATGCAGGCCAGATACCGATTGAGCGCCTCCACCATCTGCATGGCGCTGTACTTTTCTGACACAGAGGTGAACCCGCGCAAGTCGGACAGCAAAACCGTGACCCGGCGGGTTTCGGCCTCCTGGGGGGAGAACATCGCATCGTCAATGGCCTGTGCGATCTGCCGCCGCAGCTCGGCGGTGTCCAGCTCGGGCGAACCTGTGTTGGCCGTGGTTTGAACCAGATCGAGCAGGCTTTGGATCAGTTTGGATTTGTGAATATCAGACATCGAAATGGGGGCTCTGCTGTGTACAGGGCATGGTGAGGCCGGGTATTTTGTCCCGAAAGAGCGCACACCTTCATTTTTTTGATTTTGACCGTTTTGACCTTCTGAAAAACACTTACATTGCCTCTGCGCCAAGCCCTTTGCCCAGCTGGGCGTGCAGTTTTTTGCCAAGGTCTGATGCGTGCGCAATGCACCGCCATTTCACAAACCCAACATGCCTTTATCCCCTGACGCAGCTGCCGTGGCTGCCCACACGCCCGCCATTGAACCCGCCTTGGAAGCAGCCCTGGCCGGTCTGAACGAGCTGGCAGCGCAGGCTGTGGGCCTGAGTGACCCCAACCCCCGCGTCGCCTGCCGACTGCGGCTGGCCGATGGCCGGTTGTTCGAGGGCTTTACCCAGCAAGCCGGTGGCCCGCATGCCGAGGTGATGGCGCTGCGGGCAGCGCAGGCGGCAGGGGCCTCCACACTGGGAGCCACGGCGCTGGTGACGCTGGAGCCGTGCAGCCACCACGGGCGCACGCCACCGT
>CALMMY010000405.1 GCA_937868695.1 uncultured Comamonadaceae bacterium | reverse complement strand
GTCACCTGTATCAAGAGCGGTGGAGTGTGGCTGATGTGTGTGACACCTTTGTGATACTCGGTGGCCTGTGCTTCTCGATGAGCCTGTGTACCAGCCAGCGCCTGCGCAGGTCGGCGGTGGTCATGCCCTGACCGTCAGGCCGCCAGCCTGGGGGCCTGATCAGAAAGCGCAGGCGTGTTTTCCAGTGGTGGGCATGCGCCACATCGTGCAGCATGGCCCGCCATTCATGGAACACGATCACCAGCGGGTTGTGGCTGCGTACAGGCGATACCAGCCCGTAGCGCAGACGTTCGTCGGTCGGCTCGGCGGCAAACGTGCCCAGCAGCCGGTCAAAAACAATCAGCACGCCGCCGTAGTTGCGGTCCAGGCAGCGCAGGTTGGTGGCGTGGTGAACACGGTGGTGCGACGGCGTGTTGAACACCCACTCCAGCGGCCCCAGCCGGGGCACCAGCTCGGTGTGCAGCCAGAACTGCCACAGCAGGTTCAGCGCCAGCATCCCGAAGATGGCCCCCGGATGAAACCCCGCCAGCGCCAGCGGCAGGTAGAAAAACGCCAGCCCGCTGACCCCCGCTGTCCAGCCCAGGCGGTAGGCCGCCGACAGGTTGAAATGCCTGACCGAGTGGTGGACGCAGTGCGAGGCCCAGAACCAGCGCACCTCGTGCCCGGCGCGGTGCTGCCAGTAGTAGCACCATTCCACCCCCAGAAACAGCGCCGTCCAGGCCAGCGGGTTGTCCAGCGCAATGTGCCACGGGCTCCAGGCCCAGACGGCCCAGTACACCGGCATGACGATGGCCGCCGCCAGCATGCCCGACAGCCGCTGCCCGATGGCGATGGCCAGCGTGGCCAGGGTTTCCGGCCAGTGGTAGCTGCCCCTGCCGGTGGTGCGCAGCACCGCCATTTCCAGCAGCGCACAGCCCGCCAGCACGGGCAGCACCAGATTGAGCAGGGCGGGGTCGAGGTCGGAGGCGAAGTCCATGAGCGTCTTCCGGTGGGGTGTGGGGAGAAGGGCTTCAGGAGCCGGTCTTCAGCTTGGTGCAGCTCACGGCCATGTCGGCTTTGCCTGGGTCCATCCAATCCCAGCGCATGTCCAGCCACCACTTTTTGGCGATGCTGTCGAACACATAAACCCCGTTGAATTTGGCGTTGTAGAAGCTCAGGGTGCAGTTGCTGAGCGTGGCCCCGGTGGCGGTGGATGTGAAGGTGCTGACACAGGTGCCGGGAGGGTTGGGCGGCATGATCCAGGTGAAATTGAGCTGGTTGCTGCCGGAGCCGCTGGCAATGTCGAGCGTGCCGTTGTAGCCGTCGCAGGTCCATTTGCCCACCAGCTCCGAAGAGGTCACGGCAGAGGCGGGCAAGGCCAGCAGCATGGTCAGGCCCAGCAGGGCCGCAGCGCGGGCGGGCAGGGCGTGACGGCGGCGGGCAGGGCGGGGAGTGGAGGCGTGTGTCATGGAGCGTTCTCCTGGTGTGCGGGCAGACTGAGTTGATGAGGGTGGCAGGGCGCGGATGGGCGTTGGTGGCGGCAACGATCAGGAGCTTGGGCCGCCCATGCAGCTGACGATGAAACCCTGGCGCTGCTCGGCGGGCTGGTTGTTGGCATCGCGCTCACAGGCCGCCGCGCGGGTCTGGAAGGCCTGTTTCTTGGTTTCGGCGCATTTGCGCAGGTGGTCGCGGCGTTCGGCTCCGGTCAGCTGGCCCGCCTCGCGCACGCACTCGCCACCGGCGGCGGTTCTGAGCTTTTCCAGCAGCTCAGGCGGCAGTTTGGGATGGGCAAGCATGGGAATGGGCTGGGCCTGTGCGGTGGCACAGACGGTGGCCAGGCTGAGGGTGATGAGCAGGGAAGCGTGTTTCATGGGGCAATCTCCGGGTGCGGTTGGGTGGGGCTGAGACGGTGAATGGGGTGGCGTGTGGCGGGTGTGCCCCGGATCACTGCACCGAGCTTTGTGTGTTCAGCGTCTTGCCGCCGGGGCCGGTCACGGTGGTGGAGCCGCCGCTGGTGCCGCGCAGGCTCTGGCGGGTGGCTGTTTTGCCCTGTGGGCCGGTGAGGGTGGCGCTGGTTTCTTCGGCGCTGCGGTCCACATCGCGGGTGGCGGTCTGGCCGGCAGGGCCGGTCACGGTGCCCGAGGTTTCGGTGGCGGTGCGGGTGGTGTCGCGGCTGACGGTTTGCCCTTCGGGGCCTGTGGTCTGGGTGTGTACCGCGCCGTGCTGGCGTGAAGACTGGCGCGAGGCGGCCTGCGAGGCGGTGGCCACGCACAGGCCCAGACCCAGGCACACCACCAGGCTGCGCACCAGTGCGGTGTGTGCAGGCCGGGCGGTGGCGCGGACGGTGGATGGGCTGTGTGTGGCGGAAGAGGCATTCAGGTGGTTCATGGTGGTGTGCTCCGGTGGGTTTCCCCGGCGGTGTGTCGGGGGGGATGGAGGCACTGTAGAAAGCGGGCGTGAGCCAGTTGTTGCACGCACCGGGGCAGTTGTGACAAACCATGACAGCCCCGTGGGGCCGTGTCACAGCCTGTCATGCATTGGCTGGATTGCCGGGTGCCGCTGTCCCCAATGGCGGCCTGGGCCGCTGCTACGATGAACCCATCCCTTTTGTCCTGCCCTGTTCCCGCCCTGTTCCAGCCTGTACGAGACACCGCCGTGACCGCTTCCACCACCCCAGCCCGCATCCTCATCCTTGACGACGACGCTGAACTGCGCAGCATGCTGGCCCGCTACCTGGGAGGCCAGGGCTTCGAGGTGCGCTGCGTGGCCAATGCCCCCGAAATGCAGCGCCTGCTTGACCGCGAAGGCTGGGATGTGCTGGTGCTCGATGTGATGATGCCCGGCGAAGACGGCCTCTCGCTGTGCCGCCGCCTGCGGGCCACGGGTGAAACCATTCCCATCCTCATGCTCACGGCGCGGGGCGACCCGGTGGACCGCATCGTCGGCCTGGAAATGGGGGCCGACGACTACCTGCCCAAACCCTTCAATCCGCGCGAGCTCTCGGCCCGCCTGCAAGCCATGGTGCGCCGCCAGGCCATGACCGGCGTGCGGCCCGTGGCCAAGGCCGACGTTTGCCGCTTTGGCCCGTTCGCGTTCGACATGAGCGCCCGCAGCCTGCACCGTGCGGATGTGTACCTGCCCCTGACCAGCGGTGAATTTGCCTTGTTGCAAGCCCTGGTCAGCCACCCCAATCGACCACTGGGCCGCGACCGGCTGATCGAGCTGGCCTATGGCCGTGACCACGAAGCCACCGACCGCAGCATCGATGTGCAGATCATGCGCTTGCGCCGCCTGATCGAAGACCAGCCTGCCCAGCCCCGTTACATCCAGACGGTGTGGGGCATCGGCTACCAGTTCTGCCCGGCAGGCGAACCATGATGCCGCCGAGGCGCTGGCTGCCGCGCACCCTGTTCGGCCAGACCCTGTTGCTGGTGGCGGGGCTGATCGTGGCGGCCCAGGTCACCGGGCTGCTGCTGTTTCAGCAACTGGTGCAAAAGCCGCGCATCGCGGCCATGGCCTACTACACCCGCGCCCACCTGGACGCGGTGCAGTCGGCCCTGCGGCACCTGCCGCCCGAGCACCGCCAGCAGTTCACCGACGACCTCACGCTGGCTGGCATCACGCTGGTGCAGATGGGTGGCGACATCCCGCCGCAGCCCATGGGCTGGGCCGAGCCCATGCTCAAGTACGCACTGGACCAACTGGGGACTCAACTGGGCAAGGACCGCACCCTGGTGTGGCACTCCGAGTCCGAACGGCGGCTGTGGGTGCGTATGCCGCTGGACGACACGCATGTCTGGATCGGCCTGTCCACCGATGGCCTGCTGCCCAACACCGGCCTGTCGATGCTGGGCGCGCTGCTGTCCACCGCCCTGCTGGCGCTTGCCGGGGCCTGGCTGATCCAGCGTCGGGTCAACCGCCCCTTGCAGCAACTGGTGGCCGCAGCCGCCGCCATCGGCCAGGGCCAGCCTCCGCAGGGCTTGCCGCACGATGCACCCCAGGAAATTGCCGCTCTGGCCGAAAGCTTCCGCCAGATGAGCCAGAGCCTGACAGAGCAGGACCGCGAGCGCGAAATCATGCTGGCCGGGGTGTCGCACGACCTGCGCACACCGCTGACCAAGCTGCGCCTGGCCGTGGCCATGCTGCCCGAGCTGCCACCCGACGGGCAATCGCCCACGCTCACCGAGAGCATGGAGCGCCAGATTCAATCGATCGATGCCATCGTGGGCCAGTTTGTGGCTTTTGCCCGTTTCGGTGGCGACGAGGCTGCCGTACCTACCGATCTCAATGCCCTGGTGGCCGGGGTGGCGGCCAACCAGCTGGCCCCCGAGCAGCCGCAGCAACTCGATCTGCACCCCCGGCTGCCCAGCGTGCCGGTGCGGCCCGTGGCCCTCGGGCGTGCCGTGGCCAACCTGCTGGAAAACGCCCGCCGCTACGCTCCCGGTCCGGTGACCCTGCGCACCCGCCTGGGGCCGCAAGGCATTGCCATTACAGTGACCGATGCCGGGCCGGGCATCCCCGCCGACCAGATGGCCCGCCTGCGCCAGCCCTTCGAGCGGCTGGACACCTCCCGCAGCCAGCACAGCGGCGCGGGCCTGGGTCTGGCGATTGTGGAGCGCGTGGTGCGCCTGCACCACGGCAGCCTGGAGATGGCCAACGCACCCGGCGGGGGGCTGAGCCTCACGCTGTGGCTGCCACATCCCGTGGCGTGAGTACTGTGTCAGTCGGCACAGCTCACTTTTTTACTCTGCTTTTTGCGTCTGATTGCTGCTGGGCGGCTGTGTGTGCAGGCTGGTTCCGGTGCGCCGTGCCAGGTCATCCAGCAGCATGCGGGCGGTGGCCATGTTGGTGGCACAGGGTACGTTGTGTACGTCGCAAGCACGCACCAGCGCGTTGATGTCGGGCTCGTGGGGTTGGGCGGTCATGGGGTCGC
>CALMMY010000404.1 GCA_937868695.1 uncultured Comamonadaceae bacterium | reverse complement strand
ATTCTGGACCCCACCAAAGTGACCCGCACCGCACTGCAAAACGCAGCTTCCGTGGCCAGCCTGATGCTGACCACCGAGTGCATGGTTGCCGAAACGCCCAAGTCTGAATCCGCTGGCGGCGGCATGGGTGGCGGTGACATGGGTGGCATGGGCGGCATGGGCGGCATGGGCATGTAATTGCCTTGCGCCTGTCTGGGCAGATGGGTTGAAGCTCATCTTCCCGGACAGTCCTGCCGGAATGCCTGGGTGCATCAGCATCCATCCGCGCATCCCAGACAAAAAGCCCCGCGATATTCGCGGGGCTTTTTTTATTCGATCAAGGCATCCCCTTGGGGCCACCTTGTTGGAAAATAAAATCTGTTTGCGAGACAACCTCTCTCAAATTCGTCCTGTGAAGGACGTGGATTGAAACATGAGTGCTTCAAGCTTGAAGGTATCCACCGCAAAAGCGCGAATGCCTTCGGCCAGCTTTTCTGTGCCCATCGCGTCGTCGTTCAGTGCGTAGCGGAAGGCGGCTTCGTCGTACTGCACAGCGGGTGACTCCTGGCCTGGTGAGGCAGCATCCAGCGCACGGGCCAGTGGCGCTTCGCTGTCGGCCAGCTTGGCCAGCAGCTCCGGCGCGATGGTGAGCAAATCGCAGCCCGCCAGCGCGGTGATCTGGCCCACATTGCGGAAACTCGCCCCCATCACTTCCGTGGCAATACCGTGCTGCTTGTAGTGGTTGTAGATGCGCTGTACCGACTTCACGCCAGGGTCGTTGGCACCGGCCATTGCCGCTTCATCCCAGGTTGCACCGGCCTGCTTTTTGTACCAGTCGTAAATGCGGCCCACAAACGGGGAAATCAGCTGCACTTTGGCCTGCCCACAGGCCACAGCCTGGGCAAAGCTGAACAACAGCGTCAAGTTGGTGTGGATGCCCTGGCGCTCCAGCTGGGCTGCAGCCTGGATGCCTTCCCAGGTGGCGGCGATCTTGATCAGCACGCGGTCAATGTGGACACCTTCGGCCTGGTACAGCTCGATGATGCGCTGGGCGCGCGCCACGGTGGCGGACGTGTTGAAGCTCAGGCGGGCATCCACCTCGGTGGACACGCGGCCCGGAATGTGGGTCAGGATTTCGCAACCAAAGCGCACCAGCAGGTGATCCATGATTTCGTCCAGCGGGCGGGCACCGTACCTGGCCAGCGTTTGCGCCAGCAAGGGAGCGTACTCCGGGCGCTGAACGGCCTTCAGGATCAGCGATGGGTTGGTGGTGGCATCGCGGGGCTTGTACTGGGCAATCTGCAAAAAATCGCCAGTGTCGGCCACCACGGTGGTGAATTGTTTGAGAGCGTCGAGTTGGTTCATGCAGACATTATGGGAGGTAATAAAATTCCATTTCCGTTACCAACCAGTTACCACCCACCATGCTGGACAGAATCAAAGCCTCCCTTCCCTCGCTGGCCCCGGCTGAGCAGCGCGTGGGCAAACTGGTGTTGCTTGACCCCCGCACCTTTGCCAGCCTGCCCGTGACCGAACTGGCCTTGCGTGCCCATGTCAGCAAGCCAACCGTGGTGCGGTTTTGCCGTAGCATGGGCTACGACGGTCTGAGCGATTTCAAGCTCAAGTTGGCCGGTACGGTCAGCGAAGGCGTGCCCTTTATCCACCGCAGTGTGGATGTGGATGACAAGGTGAGCGATGTGCTGGTGAAGGTGATCGACAACACCGTGGCCGCCTTTCTGAAGTACCGCAACGATGCCTCCACCCACGCACTGGAAAAAGCGGTCGATGCCATCGTCAACGCCCACACCCACAACAGGCGCATCGAATTTTTCGGGGCGGGCAATTCGGGCATCGTGGCGCAGGATGCCCAGCACAAATTCTTCCGCCTGGGCTTGAACTGCATTGCCTACGCCGATGGGCACATGCAGGTGATGAGCGCATCGCTGCTCAACCCTGGCGACTGTCTGGTGGTGATCTCCAACTCGGGCCGCACACGCGATCTGATGGATGCCACCGACATTGCCCGCAAGCATGGGGCCACCACCATCGTCATCACGGCCAGCGGCTCGCCCTTGGCGGCCTCAGGCCACATCCACCTGGCAGCCGATCACCCGGAAGGCTATGACCGTTACAGCCCCATGACCTCGCGCCTGATGCACCTGATGGTGATCGACGTGCTGGCCACCTGCGTGGCCCTGCGCATTGGCGGCTCCAAGCTGCAACCCATGCTGAAAGAAATGAAAAACAACCTGCGCAGCAAACGCTACGCCT
>CALMMY010000403.1 GCA_937868695.1 uncultured Comamonadaceae bacterium | reverse complement strand
AACGTCACCCTGCGCCGGGGCACCAAGGTGCTGCTGGACGGCGCCAGCGTCACCCTCAACCCCGGCGAAAAGGTCGGCCTGGTGGGCCGCAATGGCGCGGGCAAATCCACACTGTTTGCGCTGTTCAACGGCAGCCTGCACGAAGATGGCGGCGACTTTTCCATGCCCCCCACCTGGCGCATGGGCCAGGTGGCGCAGAACATGCCCGAAACCGACCAGCCCGCCACCGCCTTTGTGCTGGACGGTGACACTCGGCTGACCGAGGCCCAGGCCGACCTGGCCCGCGCCGAGGCGGCCAACGGCGGTGCGGGCGACGGCGAAGCCATCGGCCACGCCCACGCCCTGCTGCACGACGCGGGCGCACACGATGCCAAGGCACGCGCCCAAACGCTGATCCTGGGCCTGGGCTTCAAGCTCAACGAGCTGGACAACCCCGTCAACAGCTTTTCAGGCGGCTGGCGCATGCGCCTGCAACTGGCCCGTGCGCTGATGTGCCCCAGCGATTTGTTGTTGCTCGACGAACCCACCAACCACTTGGACTTGGACGCGCTGGTGTGGCTGGAAGGCTGGCTCAAGCGCTACGAGGGCACGCTGATCGTCATCAGCCACGACCGCGAGTTCCTGGATGCCATCACCCGCGTAACGCTGCACATCGACAACGCGCAACTCACCCGCTACGGCGGCAACTACACCGCATTCGAAGAGCTACGGGCGCAGCAGATCGTGCTGCAACAGCAGGCTTTCTCGAAGCAGCAAGACAAAATTGCCCACCTGCAAAAGTTCATCGACCGCTTCAAGGCCAAGGCCACCAAGGCCAAGCAGGCACAAAGCCGTGTGAAGGCGCTGGAGCGCATGGAGAAACTGGCCCCGGTGCTGACCAGTGCCGACTTTCAGTTTGAGTTCCGCGAACCGCTCAGCCTGCCCAACCCCATGCTGGCCATCCGCGACGCGGCGTTTGGCTACCGGGCCGCGCCCATTCCGGCCCGCCCCGTTGCGGTGGTGGAGGCCCCGGTGGACGAACGCGGCTTTGCCAACAGCGCCACCGTGATGGCCGAGCAACTGGCACGCGGTGAGCTGCTGCCCGACATCGCACCTGGCGACAAGGTCATTTTGCGTGGCGTGAGCCGCAGCGTGATGGCGGGCCAGCGCATCGGCATTCTGGGGGCCAACGGCCAGGGCAAATCCACACTGGTCAAAACCATTGCACGCGAAATGGCTCCCATGGCCGGGCGCATCACCGAGGGCAAGGGCCTGAGCATCGGCTACTTTGCCCAGCAGGAACTGGACGTGCTGCGCCCCGACGACAACCCGCTGCAACACATGGTGCGGCTGGCCAAAGAGGTCAGCCCCCAGGCGCGCGAGCAGGAACTGCGCAACTTCCTGGGCAACTTCCGCTTCATCGGCGACATGGTGGCCCAGCCCGTGGGCACCATGAGCGGCGGCGAAAAAGCCCGCCTGGTGCTGTGCATGATCGTTTGGCAACGCCCCAACCTGCTGCTGCTGGACGAACCCACCAACCATCTGGACCTGACCACGCGCGAAGCCCTGGCGATGGCGCTGAATGAGTTTGAAGGCACGGTGCTGCTGGTCAGCCACGACCGCGCCCTGCTGCGCACCGTGTGCGACGAGTTCTGGCTGGTGGGACGCGGCGGCGTGGAGCCTTTCGAGGGCGACCTGGATGACTACCAGCGTTACCTGCTGGACGAAGCCAAACGCCTGCGCGAACAGCTCAAAACCGATGAAACCACCACCCCCCAAGCCCAGGCCACCAATGCACCCAACACCAGTGCAACGCGCCTGAACCCCGCCGAGCAGCGCAAGCTGGATGCCGAACGCCGCCAGAAGCTGGCCGCCACAACACGCCCCTGGCGCAAAGAACTGGCCACGGTGGACGGACGGCTGCAAGCCATTGCCACCCAGAAAGCCACGCTCGAAGATGCCCTCACCCGCCCCATGTCGCCCGCCGACATGGCCACCACCGGAAAAACACTCAAAAACCTGGCCGACGAGCAAGACGAACTGGAAATGCGCTGGCTGGAACTGAATGAACTGATTGAGCAGGCCGAAGCGAATTGACGGGGTAAACGCACTGCCTGACGGGCAAACAGCCTGCGCCCTGTCAGAATGATGTTGACCCCCACCATCACAGGCCACTGAACATGCACTTGCCGACCATGTTTGCCATGATCATGATGGCCTCTGCCGTCATGGCGGCATCCATTGCCATCGTGGCGCACCACAAACACGCCGATCTGCAAGCCTGGGCCTGGGGTTTGGGTGCTCAATTGGGCGGCTATGGCTTCATGGTGATGCGCCCGCTCATGCCCGAATGGCTGTCCATCATTGCGGGCAATGGCTTGCTGAGCATGTCATTGGCCCTGTACACGCTGGGGTTGTACCGTTTTTCTGGCCTCACCCCCAATCGGTACGCTCTGCACTTGCCATTGTGGTTGATGCTGGGCATCAATCTGGTTTTTCTGGGGGATGTGAATGCGCGCTCGGTACTCCACTCGGCGCTGTATGGCTGGCAAGCGTGCTTCATGCTGGTACTGCTCAGGCGGCTGCATGGTGAATCCCAAATGCGGGGTTCCCTGTTGCTGGGTATCGGTATCGGGTTGTTTGTGCTGGTCATGGCTTTCAGGTTGGTCGCCCTCACGGTGGGTGGCATGACGGTTTTGGCCTACAACGAGTCCACCTTGTTGCAAGTGCCCACCTTTCTCATTTCGCTCACCAGCACCATGATGCTGGCGGTGGGTATTCTGATGATGACGCAGGAGCGGGCAGAGCAACAACTGGCCCTCAGTGAGGCCCACTACCGCCAACTGGTGGACACCGCCACCATCGGCATTTGCATTGTGCAAGCCGGCACCGTGCGCTATGCCAACCCACGCATGCACCAATTGTTCGGCTACGCCCCCGACTCGTTGCGCGGCACGCCCATTCAAAACCTGGTCAGCGCAGAGGACTGGCCGCTGGTACTGCGCAACCACCAGCTCAGGCTGGCTGGGCAAGGGGACGACCTCAAATACCCCGCCCGCATGCACACCCGCCACGCAGGCATACGCTGGTTTGAGGTCAGCGGCGTGCGCATACAGTGGCAAAACAAAGAAGTCACACTGAATTACCTGGATGACATCACCCAGCGCCGCGAAATGGAAGAAACGGTGCAGGGTCTGGCCTACCTTGATCCCCTGACCAAACTGCCCAACCGCCGCCTGCTGATGGACAGGCTGGGCCAGGCGCAACTGTCCACGCTGCGCAACGGCACCTGGGCCGCTGTGGTGTTTCTGGACTTGGATCGCTTCAAGCTGCTCAACGACATTCACGGCCACCACGCGGGAGACTTGTTGCTGAAAGAAGTGGCACAACGCCTGGTCAACTGCGTGCGTGCCATCGACACCGTGGCCCGCCTGGGAGGCGACGAGTTTGTGGTGCTGCTCACCGATCTGGGCAGCAACAGCGCGACGGCACAGCAAGCGGCCCAACAGGTCTCCCAAAAAATGCTGGCAGCCCTGGCACAGCCCTACCAATTGATTCTGGACGGAAGCTGCGATCAAATGGAAATCGAACACGAGTGCAGCGCCAGCGCCGGACTGGTGCTGTTTGCGGGCACCACGCCCCCGGTGGAGACCTTGCTGGAGCAAGCCGATGCCGCCATGTACGCCGCCAAAAAGGCAGGCCGCAACCAGTTGTCATTCCACACAGTGGATAGCCAGCCTGCGCATGTTTAACCCCGACCAACGGACATTGAACTGGGTACTCTGGTGCTGGTTGGCATTGGCCCCAACCTGGCTCTGGGCACAGCCTGCAAACC
>CALMMY010000402.1 GCA_937868695.1 uncultured Comamonadaceae bacterium | reverse complement strand
AAGCTGGTCGATGTCGGCCCCCGCGATGGCTTGCAGAACGAAAAGCAGATGGTGCCCGCCGCCGTCAAGATCGAGCTGATTGCCCGCTTGCAGGCCGCAGGCATCCGCCATCTGGAAGCCACCAGTTTCGTCAGCCCCAAGTGGGTGCCGCAGATGGGCGATGCGGTCGAGGTGATGGCAGGCATGGCCCGCCGGGCCGACACCGTGTACTCGGTGCTGACCCCCAACATGAAGGGCTTTGAGGGGGCGCTGGCCGCCGGGGCCAACGAGGTGGTGGTGTTCGGTGCTGCCAGCGAGGCCTTCAGCCAGAAAAACATCAACTGCTCGATTGCCGAGTCCATCGAGCGGTTCGCTCCTGTTGTGGTAGCTGCTCACGCAAGCGGAATCAGCGTGAGAGGCGCAATTTCATGCACAGTCGGTTGCCCGTATGAGGGCGAGGTGTCGCCCGAGCGGGTGGCACTGGTGGCGCGGCTGATGAAAGACATCGGTGTGGACCATGTGGGCGTGGCCGACACCATCGGCGTGGGCACACCGCGCAAGGTGCAGGCGGCGCTGGAAGCCGCTTTGCGCCATTACGACCTGGCCCATGTCAGCGGCCATTTCCACGACACCTACGGCCAGGCGCTGGCCAACACCCTGGCCGCGCTGGAGCTGGGTGTGGCGCAGTTCGACACCTCCATTGCCGGGCTGGGCGGCTGCCCGTATGCCAAGGGGGCCACCGGCAACGTGGCCACCGAAGACGTGGTCTACATGCTGCACGGCATGGGCATTGACACCGGGCTGGACTTGGAGGCGCTGGTCGATGCCTCGGCCTACATCAGCGATTTTCTGGGGCGCAAGCCCAACTCCCGCGTGGCCGTGGCCATGCTGAACAAGCGGGCGGCGGCTTGAGCGCCGTGCAGGATGCGCGGCCTTCGCTGGCCCGGCAGCTGGTGCAGGTGGCCCGCTGTGTGCAGGCGGTGCAGGCGGGCCGGTCGCTGACCACGGCCCTGCCCGAGGTGCCCGGCCCGCTGCGCCCCGGCGTGCAGGCGCTGACCTTCCACGCCTTGCGCCACCTGGGCACAGCGCGTGTGCTGCTGGCCGTGCTGGCCGACAAGCCGCCGCCAGCATCTGTGGCCGCGCTGCTGTGTGCAGCACTGGCGTTGCTGCTGCCTGCCGATGCGGCATCCGCTTTGGAGAGCGGGCAGGACGATGCCGCCCAGCCCCGTTATGACGCATTCACCGTGGTCGATCAGGCGGTGACGGCGGCCCGCTCGGTGCGCGGCATGGCGGCGCAGGCGGGCATGGTCAACGCCTGCCTGCGCCGGTTTCTGCGCGAGCAGTCCGACCTGATGACCCAGGTGGATGCCGACTGGGAGGCCCGCCACAACCACCCGGCCTGGTGGGTCAAGCGCGTGCGGCGCGACCATCCCCAGCACTGGCAGGCGGTGCTGGCAGCCAGCCAGGCGGCGGCACCGCTGGTGTTGCGCATCAACCAGGCTCAGATCAGCCGCGATGACTATCTGCACAGGCTGGCCGAGGCAGGATGCGATGCGCACCCGATCGGCCCCAGCGGTGTGGTGATGGCCCGCCACGTCGCGGTGGAGGGATTGCCCGGTTATGCCGACGGCTGGTTCTCGGTGCAGGATTCGGCGGCCCAGCTGGCGGCCCCCCTGCTGCTGGATGGGCTGAACCCCGCGCCCGGCCAGCGTTTGCGGGTGCTGGATGCCTGTGCCGCCCCCGGTGGCAAAACCGCCCATCTGCTGGAGCGGGCGCAACAACTGGGCTGGGCCGTGGATGTGCTGGCGCTGGAGGTGGATGCCGTGCGCAGCCAGCGCATCACCGACAACCTGCAACGCTTGCGGCTGCCGGGCCAGGCTGTGCCCGCCGCCGGGGCCTGCGGCAAAGAGGCTGATGCTGCGGCAGGTGCGGCCACCAGCACGGCCCAGGTGAAGGTGGCCGATGCGTCCGACACCGCCGCCTGGTGGGACGGCCAACCCTTCGATGCCATTTTGCTGGACGCACCCTGCACAGCATCGGGCATCGTGCGCCGCCACCCCGATGTGCGCTGGCTGCGCCGCGAAACCGATGTGGCCGCCCTGGCTGACATCCAGCGGCGCTTGCTCGATGCCCTGTGGCCACTGCTGAAACCAGGCGGGCGCATGGTGTATTGCACCTGCTCGGTGTTCCGCGCCGAGGGGCAGGCCCAGGTCGATGCGTTTGTGCAGCGCAACACAGATGCCCGATTGGGGGCCGCTCCCGGCCATTTGTTGCCCGCTGGCCGTGGCACTGGCATGCACATGACTGACAATCCGGGCGGTGAAAACGACGGATTCTTTTACGCCACGCTGGTCAGGCAGACCAGCTGACTGGCTTTTTTTCCTGGATTGGCAACGCCCGTTGCGCTGGCCGCCCGGCTTGCGTGTGGTGGCGCTGGTGTGCGCCCTGATGGTGGGCGCTGGGCTGAGCCAGGCCCGTGCAGCCGAGCTCGGGGCGCTGACGTTGTCACGCACCGCAGACGGACTGTTTCTGTCGGCAGTCGTTCATTACCAGCCGGGGCCGGCGGTGGAGGATGCGCTGCTGCGCTCGGTGCCGGTGTACTTTGTGGCCCAGGCCGATGTGCTGCGCGAGCGGTGGTACTGGTCAGACAAGCGCGTGGCCAGCGTCAGCCGCACCTACCGCCTGGCCTACCAGCCGCTGACACGGCGCTGGCGGGTGAGTGTGTCTTCGGCTGCCGGGGCCGGGGTGGGCTTGCAATATGCCTTGCACCAGAATCACGACAGCCTGACCCAGGCCTTGGGCAGCATCACCCGCCTGTCCAACTGGCCACTGGCCGAGGCGGCACAGCTGGCTGCCGGGGAGGCGCATTGGGTGGATTTCCGCTTCAAGCTGGACATGGCTTTGCTGCCACGCCCGTTTCAGCTCGGATCCAACGCCCGTTCGGATTGGAATCTGGACATCAGGCGCAGCCTGGATGTGCCTGAGCAGATCACGGAAGAACCGCCTGAAGCGCCAGGAGCCGTCGGTGCTGCACCCGATGTCACCCCACCTGGCAAGGCCAGCAGTGGCAACGGCATATCGGTGGGAAGTGGTCGGCAGCCATGAATTCATCCACCCATTCAGCCCTTCCCCCTGAGTCTGGTGCCGACCAGGCAGGGGAGGCACAGTCGGCTTCCGGTTCTTCCGGGCGTGTGGTGCGGCGGCGTTGGATGCTGGTGGCTGCATTGGCCTTCATGTCTGGCCTGGCGTTGGTGTTGCTGTTCATGCTCACCACCGCCACCGACAACCGGGCGCTGTACGAAGTCAATTACGCCCGCCTGCTGGGCCTCAATGTGGTGGTGGCGCTCATTCTGTTCGGCGTGATCACTTGGGCCTTGCTGCGCTTGTTGCTGCGGTTTCGGCGCAAAAAATTCGGCAGCCAGCTGCTGGCCAAGCTGGTGGCGGTGTTTGCGCTGGTGGGGTTGTTGCCGGGCTTGCTGATTTATGGGGTGTCTTATCAGTTTGTATCCCGCTCCATAGAGAGCTGGTTTGATGTGCGGGTGGAAGGTGCGCTGGCTGCGGGTGTGAATCTGGGGCGCACAGCCTTGGACACCTTGAGTCAGGACATCACCAGCAAGGTGCAACTGTCGGCGCGGCAGTTGTCTTCGGTGGCAGACAACATGGCCGCTTTGTCCATTGAGCGCATCCGCGAACAGTTGTCGGCCACCGATGTGCAACTGTGGAGCGCCTCGGGTCAGTTGTTGGCCAGTGCAGGAGCTTCGCGTTTCAGCCTTCAGCCAGAGCGCCCTGCTGCGGCGCTGTTGCGCCGTGTTCGGGCTGAAAAAATCGTGTCCCACCTGGAAGGGCTGGAAGAGTTGGCCGATGAAGCCCTGCCCGGTGACCATCCCGCTGGTGCGGCAAGCGCCGTGCCCCCTGCCCGTGTGCGGGTGTGGTCTATGGTCAACAACCCGGAGTTCGGGCTGTCCTCTGAGCCGCGCTATTTGCTGGTGGTGCAAAACCTGCCCCCCACGCTGGTGACCGATGCCCTGGCGGTGCAAACAGCCAACCGTGAATACCAGGAACGTGCCTTGGCCCGCGATGGTTTGCGGCGCATGTACATCGGAACGCTGACACTGGCGCTGTTTCTGTCGATGTTTGCTGCTGTTTTGCTGGCCGCATTGCTTGGCAACCAGTTGGTGCGTCCGCTGTTGCTGTTGGCCGAAGGGGTGCGCGATGTGGCCAAAGGTGACCTCAGCCCCAGGCTGGCCATGTCGTCCAAAGATGAATTGGGCGGGCTGACCCGTGCTTTTGCCGACATGACCCAGCAACTGGCCGATGCCCGCAACTCACTGGGATACAGCATGGCCCAGGTGGATGCGGCACGGGCCAATCTGCAAACCATTCTCGACAACCTGACTGCCGGTGTGGTGGTGCTGGATGAGCGCGGACAGATCGACTCCATCAATCCGGCGGCTTCCCGCATCTTGCGCACCCCCTTGTCTGCCTACCTGCACATGTCGCTGGATCAGGTACCTGGTTTGGAGCTGCTGGCTCAGGGCGTGATGCAGCAGTTTGACCGGCTGAAAGCCGATGCGCATGTTTCGCCAGAGGAGCCACTGGCTCCTCCCTCGGGAAGCTGGCAGCAACCTTTTGAGTGGGGCATGGGTGGGCCAGAGGGGTTGACTCAGCACGGGGTTACCATCGTGGCGCGTGGTGCATGGCTGCCCGATCACAAGCGCTTGCTGGTTCTGGATGATGTGTCCGAGCTGGTATCGGCCCAACGAGCCAAAGCCTGGGGCGAGGTGGCCCGCCGACTGGCACATGAGATCAAAAACCCACTTACACCCATCCAGCTTTCGGCAGAACGCCTGGCCATGAAGCTGGATGGCAAGCTCGATGCGTCTGGGCAGGCACTGTTGACCAAATCGGTCAGAACCATCGTGGATCAGGTGGATGCGATGAAGCGCCTGGTGAATGAATTTCGCGACTATGCGCGCCTTCCCGCTGCGGTGTTGGCCCCGGTGGATCTGAATGCCCTTATCGTCGATGTGCTGGGTTTGTATGACCAGTCGAGCGTGCCCGTGGTCGCCGATCTGGATGCGTTGTGTGTGCCGATTGCCGCCGATGCCCAGCAGGTGCGGCAGATCATCCACAATCTGGTGCAGAACGCCCAAGATGCCACCCCGGTTGGCGACGGGCGTGCGGTGGTGCTCAGAACCAGATTGGGGCGCACAGGCCAACGGGTTCAGCTGAGTGTGCTCGACAGTGGCCCGGGTTTTGCTGAGCACATCCTGAAACGGGTGTTTGAGCCCTACGTCACAACCAAAACCAAAGGCACTGGGTTGGGTTTGGCGGTGGTCAAAAAAATTGTGGACGAGCACGGTGCCCGCATTGAGGTTTCCAACCGGGAAGAGTCCGGTCGGGTCATGGGCGGGCAAGTGACGGTATCATTCGAAGTTGCTAATTAACAACAAATCCTGAGTGGCGAGGTTTACATGGCAAATATATTGGTGGTGGACGATGAACTGGGTATTCGGGATTTGTTGTCGGAAATTCTGAATGACGAAGGCCATTCGGTGGAGCTGGCCGAAAACGCAGCCAAGGCCCGTGCGGCCCGGTTGCATGCTCGCCCTGATCTGGTGCTGCTGGATATCTGGATGCCGGATACCGACGGGGTCACCCTGCTCAAGGAGTGGGCCAGTCATGGCCTGCTGACCATGCCCGTGATCATGATGAGTGGCCATGCCACCATCGACACCGCTGTGGAGGCCACCCGCATAGGGGCGCTGGCGTTTCTTGAAAAACCCATCACGTTGCAGAAACTGCTCAAGGCTGTCGAGCAGGGATTGGCCAGGGGAGCGGAAAAGCCGCTGGCCGAGGTGGTGTTTACACAAAAACCTCCGCCAGAAGACCTGACTGTGGAGCTGGCCATGACGGGCGGTGTGCTGCCCGATGTTCCGATGGACTTGGGGCCCGTGGCCACACAAAGCTTCGATCTCGACAAGCCTTTGCGCGAAGCGCGCGACGAGTTCGAAAAAACCTATTTCGAGTTCCACCTCGCCAAAGAGGCCGGCTCCATGACCAGGGTGGCGGAGAAGACCGGACTGGAGCGCACCCATCTCTACCGCAAGCTCAAGCAATTGGGGGTGGATTTGTCGCGCAGCAAACGCAATCCGTTTTGAGTTGATTTTTGTTGCTATAATTGAGGTCTTGGCCCGGTAGCTCAGTTGGTAGAGCAGCGGATTGAAAATCCGCGTGTCGATGGTTCGATTCCGTCCCAGGCCACCAAGTTAAAAAACCCGTCCAGTTAGATGGGTTTTTTGTTTGTCACCGATGTTCCTCGATAGCTCAGTCGGTAGAGCGCCGGACTGTTAATCCGTAGGTCCCTGGTTCGAGCCCAGGTCGAGGAGCCACCATCAGTGATGAGCAGGCAGTTTTTGCGGGAATAGCTCAGTTGGTAGAGCGATACCTTGCCAAGGTATAGGTCGCGAGTTCGAATCTCGTTTCCCGCTCCATTGGTTGCGACATGTGCGGCCGCCCATGTGGCTCAGTGGTAGAGCACTCCCTTGGTAAGGGAGAGGTCGCGGGTCCGATTCCCGCCATGGGCACCATGCCCAAGTCAATTGCAAAAGCCTGCGTTGAGCTGTCAACGCAGGCTTTTTTCATTTCCAGCCGGGTGTCTTGCGCAGAATGAACAGCCCACCGCTGTCGTCGCCTGCAATGCGGCGCGTACCTCTGATCTCTTTCCCGCAACTGCCGGGCAGTGCCTGACCGACCCAGATGGCCGAGATTTGTTGCCCGTCTGCCGACTCGTCCAAAATCAGTTCACCGTCTTCCACATCGCCAGCCAGCCACGCAGACTCGCTTTCCTGCGCCGTTTTGTCTGTGCGCAGCATTCGCTTCAGCTCTCCTCGCAAGCTGTCTGCGTGTTCGGGATGCCGCTCGAAACGGATGCTGCCTTGGCTCCGGGGGAGCGACTTCGGATCGCTTCGCAGGTCTTCGGATGGTGGTGCATCGAAAAAATCCACTTGCCAGTGTCCGTACAGGTGCTTGGACTCCAACTCTCCCGGTGTGGGGCACTCAAAGGCTGTTCCTGACGGAGCTGCGTGCAGGTGGGGTTGGGGTGTTTCAGCCGTGGCGGGCCCGATTCCCCATGCCAGAACCGCACAGAAAATGAGAAAAGTGGTCGTCCGTTTGAACGTGTGTACGCACGCGGATGGTGGGGTGTGTGGCCTGGTCTGGTATGGAAGTGAGGTGCACATGCTGGTGTCAAAGTCTGCGTCCGGGATCATCATGTGGGCTTGGCTGCATTGGTTGCAGCTTGGGCCCGCTGCGCGAATTCTGCCCGCAGAGCGCGGAGCTTTTCGCGCGGATCTTCGCGGGCGGTGGACTGGTCGAGGGCCATTTCGGCGATGAAGCGGCTGGGTTTGCCGGTGATGAACTCGCGCCCCTTTTTGCGGCGCTTGAGCCAGCTCACCACCAGCGAGTTGCGGGCACGGGTGATGCCCACGTACATCAGGCGGCGTTCTTCTTCCAGCCGCTGGGCCAGCTGGTCGGCGGGGACATCGGCGGTTTCATCCAGCTTGAAGGGCAGCAGGCCCTCGTTCACGCCCACCAGCATCACATGCGGCCACTCCAGCCCTTTGGCGGCGTGCAGGGTGGACAGGGTCACCACGTTCTGATCCTGCTCGCGCTCGGAAATGGTGGACAGCAGGGCGATGGTCTGGGCCACTTCCAGCACCGTCTTGCGCTCGGTTTCGGTGTGGACACCCGCCGCATCGGCAACCTGGCCACCGCAGCGCTGGGCCATCCAGTCACAGAACTCGACCACGTTGTTCCAGCGGGCGGCGGCGGCTTTCTCGTTGTCCTCACCGTCGTAAAGGTGCTGTTCGTAGCCGATGTCCTTGAGCCATTCCATCAGGAATGTGCGGGCGTTGTCGGCCCCAGTGGTGTGGCGGGCGCGGTGTTCCAGCTCGTTGAGCGTGCGGCCGAATTCATGCAGGCTGCCCACGGCACGGGCGGGCAGGGCTGCTGACAGCGAATGGGCGAACAAGGCCTCGAACAGGCTGATTTTGTACTGGCTGGCAAAGGTGCCCAGTGCGGCCAGTGTCTGGTGGCCCACGCCGCGTTTGGGCGTGGTGATGGCCCGCATGAAGGCGGGGTCATCGTCGTTGTTGACCAGCAGGCGCAGCCAGGCGCACAGATCCTTGATTTCGGCCCGGTCAAAGAAACTGGTGCCGCCCGATACCTTGTAGGGAATCTGCGCCTTGCGCAGCGCCACCTCGAACAGCCTGGCCTGGTGGTTGGCGCGGTAGAGCAGACAGAAATCGCGCAACTCCTTGTGCGGGCTGGCCAGCGGGCCGCTGCCCGCGCGGATGCTGACGATGCGCGCCACCATGCGCTCGGCTTCGTGTTCCTCGTTGTCGCAGGCCAGCACGCGCACGGGTTCACCTTCGCCCAGGTCGCTCCAGAGTTTCTTGGGAAACAGCTTGGGGTTGGGGCCGATGACGTTGTTGGCGGCACGCAGGATGGCGCTGGTGGAGCGGTAGTTCTGCTCCAGCTTGATGACCTGGAGCGCCGGAAAGTCGATGGGCAGTTTCCTGAGGTTGTCGAGGGTGGCCCCGCGCCAGCCGTAGATGCTCTGGTCGTCGTCGCCCACGGCGGTGAAGCGGGCCCGCTCGCCCACCAGCAGCTTGAGCAGCTCGTACTGGGTGGCGTTGGTGTCCTGGTATTCGTCCACCAGCACATGGCCCATTTTCTGCTGCCAGCGGGTGCGCACCTCGGAGTGCTGTTGCAGCAGCTTCAGCGGCAGGCCGATGAGGTCGTCGAAGTCCACCGCCTGGTAGGCGCTCAGGCGCTCTTGGTACTGCTGCATCAGCAGGGCGATGGTGTGTTCGTCGTCGGTCTGGGCCTGGGCCAGTGCATCGGCAGCGGTCAGCCCGGCGTTTTTCCAGGCGCTGATGGTCCATTGCCACTGGCGGGCAGTGGCAATGTCGGCGGTGCCGCCCGCGCAGTCCTTGAGGATGCCGGTGATGTCGTCGCTGTCCAATATGCTGAACTTGGGCTTGAGCCCCAGCACCGCGCCATCCTCGCGCAGCAGGCGCACGCCCAGCGCGTGAAAGGTGCAGATCAGCACCTTTTGCGCTCCTTTGCCGACCAGTTGGCGGGCACGCTCGCGCATTTCGGCGGCGGCCTTGTTGGTGAAGGTGATGGCCGCAATGCGTTCCGGGGCCAGCCCCACTTCGATGAGGCGGGCAATTTTGTGGGTGATGACACGGGTTTTGCCCGAACCGGCCCCGGCCAGCACCAGGCAGGGGCCGCCCAGGTGCAGCACGGCTTCCTGCTGGGCAGGGTTGAGGCCAACGGTCAGGGTCGAAGAGGCGGAGACAGGATTCAAAGCGGGCGCGGGGTGTGGTCAACAGAACAAAAGATGGCAGGCCGGGCTGGCGTGTTCATGGCGATTTGCGCGTGAGCGTTCCGCGCACGGTCTGCGCATCGTTCTCGAACTGGCCCTCCCAGCGGTCGCCGCTGGCCCATTCAAGTTTGCCCTGACCATGTTTGAGGCCGGTTTGCCACTGGCCGCTGTAGCGGTCGCCAGCCTTCCAGGTGTACGTCCCTTCGCCATGGGCCTGGCCCTGGCTGAACTGGCCGCTGTACACATCGCCGGAGGCGTAGGCCAGGGTGCCGGTGCCATCTGGTACGCCGTTGAGCTGGTTGCCCTCATAGCGGTTGCCGTTGGCATAGACGAGCACACCCTTGCCGTTGGGCTGGTCGTTGCTCCAGGCACCTTCGTAAGTCTGGCCATTGGCCCAGCGGTAGGTGCCGCTGCCGTCGGGCTTGCCTTGCAGGAAGCGGCCCTGGAAGCTGTCTCCGGACGCGTAGACCATGCGCCCCGTTCCGTGCGGCAGGCCCTGGGCCACATCGCCGTCGTACTGGTTGCCGCTGGCGAACTTCAGGCTGCCTTTGCCCTGGGGCACGTCGCTGACCCAGGTGCCCCGGTAACGCTGGCCATTGGCCCAGGTGAATTCGCCCTGGCCGTGGCGGCGGCTCTGGAGCAGCTCACCCTGATAAACATCGCCGTTGGCCCAGGTGACCTTGCCCTGGCCGGTGAGCAGGCTGCCATCGCGCACAAACTGACCCTGAAACCGGGTGTCGCCCGCCTGGATGTCCTGCATCTGGGGGGACTCGGCCGCAGCCGGGCGCACAGGTGCGGCTCCGACCGCCGCCACTGCACCCCCCGCGCTTGCCAGGCCAGCCGCACTGGTTGCTGCTGCACCCGTTGTCCCGGCTCCCAGGGGCGCTGCCGGTGTGGCTGCGGGCGGGGCATTGCCAGGTGCGGAGGTTGCCACCCGTGCCGGTGCGTCGGGTGCGGCCACAGTGGGCACCCAGGGGGTGCCGCGTTCCTTGGCCAGGCGTTGGGCATTGTTGCGTGCAATGTCCAGGGCGGGGCCTTTGCATTGGTTCATGGCATCGCGCCACAAAGTTTCCGCCACCTGCTGTTGCTGCTGCCTGGCCGCCTTGTCGGTGCCATCGCCCTGGCGGGTGAGGGTTTGCGTCTGTTCGCGTGCCCGCTCGAACGTGGGCGCACAGAACTCTGCGTTGTGCGCATCGGTGGCGGTCTGGTCACGCCGTTGTAGGGCCAGCCGCTGGGGCTCGCCGGTGCAGCGTTCGCTGGCCACGTCCCACATGTTTTCGGCTTTGCGGTACATGACCGAGGCATCGAGCCAGCGGCGCTCGCGCACGGC
Organism: uncultured Comamonadaceae bacterium; assembly: GCA_937868695.1. GTDB lineage: Bacteria > Pseudomonadota > Gammaproteobacteria > Burkholderiales > Burkholderiaceae_C > UBA2334. The sequence continues at coordinate 580 of CALMMY010000402.1, read as the reverse complement.
CTGCTGGGCCAGCTCTTGCAGGCTGGTGGCATCTTTCTGGCGGCTGATGCATTCGGGGCCGGAGCCGGTTTCGGCCTCCAGCGCCTGGCGTGAGCGCTGGCTGTCGGCCAGGTTGCGGCGGGCCCGTTCCTGGGCTCGGTCGGTGCAGCGTTCGGTGGCCAGGGTCCACAGGCCGATGGACTCGTCCAGCAGCTTGCCCAGCACCACCGCATCGGATTTTTGCGATTGGGCGGTGGCGGCCCTGAGGTCGGCACCCATGGCCCGGTCGGTGAGGATGCGGCAGCCTTCCGGACTGTCTGCTGGCACGGCGGCTGCCGGTGCGGTGGTGGCAGCGGTTTCGGCTGTTGCTGGGCTGATGACGGCGGCAGTGCTGCTCTGCGGCATGGGTGCCGGTGGTGGTGTCTGGGCCAGGGCACCATGGGCCAGCAGGCTGGCCAGGCTCCACGTCACCAGCCGGGCAGTCAGCGGGAGACCGTGGTTTGTCGGCGGAAAATGGCTGAGTTGCTTGCTGTGCTTCATGGGGGGCGGTTGTCGAAGAGGGGCGTGCAGGCTCGTTGGCGTGCGGTGCGTTGCAAGGGGG
>CALMMY010000401.1 GCA_937868695.1 uncultured Comamonadaceae bacterium | reverse complement strand
GCGATGCGCATGCGGTTGTCCACGTCGGCAAACACGGTGGGCCACACGAAGTTGCCTTTTTGCAGGTTGCCTGCCAGCTCGGGTGCGTAGCTGGGGCGGTCGATGCCGCCGCACAGCAGCGTGGCGCCTTCTTTGGAGCCCAGCTCGATGTAGCTGCGCACTTTGGCCAAGTGACCCTGGCTGATCATGGGGCCGATGATGGTGTTGTCGACCAGCGGGTCGCCCACGGGGATGCGTTTGGCGCGCTCGGCAAACTTGTCTGCGAAGTCGGCGTAGATGCTTTGCTGCACCAGGATGCGGCTGCCCGCTGTGCAGCGCTCGCCGTTGTTGGAAAAGATCATGAACAGGGCCGCGTCCAGCGCACGGTCCAGGTCAGCGTCTTCAAAGATCACAAACGGGCTTTTGCCGCCCAGCTCCATGCTGAACTTCTTTAACCCGGCAGACTGCACGATGCGGTTGCCCGTGGCGGTGGAGCCTGTGAAGCTGATGGCCCGCACGTCGGGGTGGGCGCACAGCGGTTCGCCCGTTTCTTTGCCAAAGCCGTGCACCACGTTCAGCACGCCGGCTGGCACACCGGCTTCGAGCGCCAGTTCACCCAGGCGGGCTGCGGTCAGCGGGCTGAGTTCGCTCATTTTCAGCACAGCCGTGTTGCCAAAGGCGAGGCATGGCGCGACCTTCCAGGTGGAGGTCATGAACGGCACGTTCCATGGGCTGATGAGGGCGCACACGCCCACAGGGTGGAACAGCGTGTAGTTCAGGTGCGTGGGCGTGGGGTAGGTGTGGCCGTCCACCCGCGTGCACATCTCGGCAAAGTAGTGGAAGTTGTCTGCCGCGCGGGGCACCAGCTGTTTGCCCGTCTGGCTGATGCTTTGGCCGGTGTCCTGGGTTTCGGTGCGGGCAATTTCGGGCACATGCCTGGCAATCAGCTCGCCCAGGTTGCGCATGATTCTGGCGCGTTCGGTGGCGGGGCGGCCTGCCCAGGCGGGGAAAGCGGCCTTGGCGGCGGCCACGGCGGCATTCACGTCTTGCGCGGTGCCGCTGGCCACTTCTGCCAGCACCTCCTGCGTGGCGGGGTTGACGGTCTCGAAGTAATCGCTGGCGGTCACTTGCTGGCCATTGATCAGGTGGTTGATGCGCATGGTGGTTCCTTACTGAATGTTGAAAATCTGGTCGCCAACGAGGGTGTTGACCAGCCGACCTATGCCGTCGATCTCGGTCACCACCTCGTCGCCCGCGTTCACGTTGACCACGCCATCGGGCGTGCCGGTCAGGATCACGTCGCCGGGTTGCAGCGTCATGAAGCCGCTGAGGTATTCGATCAGTGCGGGGATGTCCGAAATCAGGTCGGCGGTATTGCCGCGCTGGGTTTCCACGCCGTTCACCAGCGTGCGCAGGGCCAGGTTGTGCGGGTCGGGTACGTCGCTGGCTGGCACCAACCACGGGCCGAGCACGGTGCAGCCGTCGCGGTTTTTGACGCGCAGGTTGGGGCGGTAGTAGTTTTCCAGGTAGTCGCGGATGGCGTAGTCGTTGGCCACGGTGTAGCCCGCCACATGCTGCATGGCATCTTCGCGCTTCACGTTTTTGGCCGTGCGCCCGATCACCACCGCCAGCTCGCACTCGTAGTGCATGAACGCCACGCCGTCGGGGCGGCGGGTGTGGGCACGGTGGCCGATCAGGGCGCTGGCGCTTTTCAGAAAAGCCAGGGGCTCGTCCTGCGTGGTCACGGTCAGCTCTTTGGACAGCTCCTTCACATGGTCGGCGTAGTTCAGGCCCAGCGCAATGACGGTGCCCACCTCGAACGGGGGCAGCCACACCACATCGGTTTCGGCCAGCACCCGGCCATCGGCCAGTTGCAGCCCGGCGGGGTGGGGTGTGGCGGTGTGGATGGACCCGTCGTAGGCCACCCTGGCGAATTTGGTCTGTGGAGCAGTGAGGGAGGTTGGAGTGATTGGGGCGGTGGTTTCAGCCTCTGCCACCAGCGTGTGTTCCAGCTCGCCAACACCCTCTATGGTGATGCGCACCCGCTGCCCAGCGCGTGCTCGCGGGCTGCCAGCGGCCACGCCCACGGCCAGCACATCGCCGGGGTGCAGGGTCATGAACTCGGTCACATCGGCCAGCAGCCGGGCCACGGGGCGGATCAGCCCTGTGGTGCTGTTGCGCTGCACAACCTTACCGTCAATGGCCACGGTGATGGTCAGTGCATCGGGGTCGATGCTGGCGCTGGCGGGCACCACCGGGCCGATGGGGCAGAACCCGTCGCGGCATTTGAAGCGCATGGATGGGCGGTACACGGCTGCGTGCGGCACGCTGATGTCGTTCATCACCACGTACCCGGCCACAAAGCCAAGTGCATCGGCCTCGCTCACGCGGCAGGCTGTACGGCCGATCACCAGGCCCAGCGTGGCCCCCATTTCCAGCTCGGGCGCATCGGTGGGCACCTCCACCGCCGCACCGGGTTCAGCCCAGGTGTTGCGTGGTTTGATGTACAGCACCGGGGCTTTGGGCGGGGCCTTGTAGGGTGCGGCATGCACCTGCTCGCCCAAAGCGGCCAGGGCATCGCGGTGGTTGAGCAGGGTGCCGTACACCGTGCCGCGTGTGGCGGGCAGACCGGAGGGCAAGGCGAAGGGCAGGGCAGGTGTCAGGTGCGGGGTTGGCATACACGTCTTTCAAGTTCAGGCGTTCAGGTGAACCAGCCACAGGCACAGGCCCGGAGCCAGCACCAGCAGCACGATGCGCAGCAGGTCAGAGGCCAGGAAGGGCATCACACCCTTGGCGGTTTCCAGGTAGGGCACGTCTTTGGACAGTTTCTGGATGATGAACAGGTTCATGCCCAGCGGGGGGTGTACCAGACCGATTTCCACCACCATCAGCGCCAGAATGCCAAACCAGATGGATTTGTCGGTGGCGCTCAGACCATAGAAGTCCAGGCCCATCACCACCGGGTAGAAGATGGGAATGGTCAGCAGAATCATGGCCAGCGAGTCCATCACACAGCCCAGCAGCACGTAAATCAGCAAAATGGCCGTCATCACCAGCAACGGGGCCAGGCCGCTGTGCTTGACCCATTCAGCCAGATCCACCGGCAGCTGGGTGATGGCCAGCCCGGCGTTCAGCACGTCGGCACCCAGCAGCACCATGTAGATCATGGCCGTGGCGTGGGCTGTGCCGATGATGCTGAGCTTCAGGCCCGCCCAGCGCAGCCCGCCGCGCCACACGGCCAGCACGCCGCAGGCCGCAGCGCCAATCGAGGCCGCCTCGGTCGGGTTGGCCCAGCCGCCGTAAATGCCGACGATCACCACCAGAAACACGCCCACCACCGGCAGCACTTCCACCACGGCAGTCAGCCGGTCTTTCCAGCTAACCCTGGGGCCAGCCGGGCCAGCTTGGGGGTCGAGCAGCACATTAAGGCGGATGACCAGCATGTAACCGAAGGTGGCAATCAGGCCCGGAATGACAGCGGCCATGAACAGCTTGCCAATCGACTCCTGCGTGAGCACGGCGTAAATCACCAGCGGCACAGAAGGCGGAATCAAAATGCCCAGCGTGCCCGCCGCAGCCAAGGTGCCCGTGGCCAGACGGCCCGAATAGCCGTGGGCACGCAGCTCGGGCAGGGCCACTTGCCCCATCGTGGCGGCGGTGGCCAGCGACGAGCCGCAGATGGCCCCGAAGCCCGCACACGCCCCCGTGGCCGCCATCGCCAGCCCGCCCCTGAAGTGGCCGATGAAGGCCGCCGCGCAACGGAACAGCGATTTGGACAGGCCGCCGTTGGTGGCAAATTGCCCCATCAACATGAACAGGGGAATCACCGCCAGGTCGTAGTTGGACAGGCGGGCATAGGCCAGGTTGTTCAGGGTGAACAGCAGGGCGCTGAAGTCTCCCTGGTTCATGACCAGAAAGGCAACCGACCCGGCAAAGAACATGCCGATGCCCACATGCACCCGGAACACCAGCAACACCATCAGCCCGGCGAATACCGACAAACCCACTGCCATGCCGCTCATACCGACCTCCCACATGCCAGGTTGAACGACAGCACCACCCGATACAGGCCGCACAGCGTCAGCAGTGCAAAGCTGGGCACCAGCAGGGCCACCGGCTGCCACACCGGCACCGACAGCAGCGTGGACACCTCGCCGTACGACATGGCATCCCGCACCGCCATGCCCGTGCGCCAGGTGATGGCCGCTGCCGCCACGGTGAGCATGAGGTGGGCCACGGTATCCAGCGCGGCACGCGCCGGGCCACCCATCCAGCTCGTCAGGGCATCGACCTTGATGTGGTTGTCGTGCAGTTCGCACAGGGGCAGGAAGGCGGCGGCACCCACCGCCGCGCCCATTTGCATCAGTTCCACATCGCCCTGCACGGGCGAAGAAAACAGCTTGCGGCCCACGATGGAGACGATGGACATGGCAATCAGGGCGCAAAAAACAAATCCGCCCGACATGGCCAGCCAGGTGGCGGCGCGGCTCAGCATCCCCGCCACACCGCTGGGTGGTGACTCCGACCGGGCATCGGCACGTTCGACATATTCAGCCATGGTTTCAACCTTCCATCTGTGGTGCAACAGGGGGTGTGCAGGGCTTCATTTCAGGTACTGGGCACCGATGGCGCGGGCCTGGCGGATGAGGGCCGCACCGTCCAGCCCTTTGGGGGCCACTTCCTTGGCCCACTCCTGTTCCACATTGGCCGATGCCTTGCGGATGGCTTCGTAGTCTTCAGGCTTGATCACCAGGAGCTTGTTGCCCGCAGCGGTGGCCTTTTTGCGTCCGTCCACCGTGGCGGTGTCCCAGGCGTTGCCAGCCAGCTCCACCAGGGGCAGGCCGCTGTTTTTGTCGATCACGGCCTTCAGCTCGGGGCTCAGGCCCTCGTACCTGGCTTTGTTCATCAGCATCACCAGCGGGTTCATGGTGAAGCCGGGCTGGTTGGCCGGGCCTTCGATGTGGTACTTGGCCACTTCTTCCAGCTTCACGGCGGGCACCAGCTCCCAGGTGGCCACGGCACCGTCCACCACGCCTTTGCTGATGGCCTCGGTGATCTGGGCCGGGGGCATGTTCACGGGCGAGCCGCCCAGGGCCGTCACCAGCCGGGCCGCGCTGCGCGACGAGCTGCGCAGCTTGATGCCCTTGAAGCTCTCCAGCCCCAGCAGCGGTTTGCTCGATGTGCTGAAGATCACCCCGCTGCCGCTGAACATGGCCAGCATCTTGTAATCCACATAGTCTTTGGTGGCGAACTGGGTGTAGTACGCCCACATGGCCTTGCTGCCCGCCAGGCCGCCGGGTGGCAGCACAAAGGGCTGCTCCAGCGCCTCGGTGTAGGGGAAGCGGCCCGTGGTGTAGCTGGGCGATGTCCAGATGACATCGGCCACGCCGTTTTTGACTTGATCAACCAGCTGCGGGGGCGTGCCGCCCAGTTGCATGGCGGGGTAAATCTGGCACTTGAGCTTGTTGCCCGAATCGGTGGCCAGCTTGGCACACCAGGGCTCCAGCACCAGCTTCTGGTAGTTGGAGTTGGGCGGCAGAAAGTGCGAGACCTTGATGGTCACTTCCTGGGCCATCAGGCCCGTGGAAGTCAGGCCCAGGGCCAGGGCGGCGAAGAAGGATGGATTGCGCATGAGGATGTCTCCGTTGGTGTGTGGGGCGGCACGGCCATGTGTCGGCGCATACCCGTGCAGACCGGGTAATTTGCTAACATGTGTGTAATTTAATTGCTAACATGTTAGTGTGTCAACGCCGGTTCATCCGATTGGTCTCGGTGTTTTCCCTAGGTTGGCACCGGGTGCCTGGCTGATCCGGAGGCCGGGCCGGTGGCGTGCCGCCCCGTTACAGTTCAGGCAGACATTTCCCCCTGAACGAGACTCTCCGCACATCCCATGACCAGCCCACTCCGGCACCGCAACCTGCCCCAGCTTCTGCTCCAGTCCCGCGAGGCACTGATGCAGCGTTTTCGTCCCATGCTCAATGAGCTCGGGGTGACCGAGCAGCAATGGCGCATCCTGCGGGCGCTGTTGCAGGAAGACGGGCTGGAGCCGCGCCAGCTGTGCGAGCGCTGCCTCATTTCCAGCCCCAGCATCACCGGCGTGCTGGCCCGCATGGAAGAAGCCGGCCTGATTGACCGCGAGCGCATGGACCACGACCAGCGCCGCGTGCGGGTGACGCTGACCGACCAGTCCAAAGCCATCGGCGAGCGCATGGCCCCCATCGTTGAGCAGCAATACGCCGAGCTGGAAGTTCTGGTGGGCGTGCAGGCGTTGCAGCAGGTTTACGACGTGCTGGACACCCTGCTGCAACGCCTGGCCCCGGCAGGGCAGGAGCCCGGCACCGACACCCAGGCCATCGACGAGCCGATGCCCGCCCCGCAAAAAACCCGCCGCAGGTGAACAGCGGCAGGCCGCTGACAATGCAGCCATGACAACCGACCACCACAGCGACCACGACGATCACCACAGCGGCCGCCACCACGACCACGGCCATGCACACAGCCACGGTCATGGGCACGACCACAGCCACCACCACGCCCCCGCCAATTTCAACCGCGCCTTCGCCATCGGCATTGCGCTGAACATGGCGTTTGTCGCCATCGAGGCGTATTACGGCTGGCGCGTCAACTCGCTGGCGCTGCTGGCCGATGCGGGTCACAACCTCAGCGACGTGGCGGGCCTCGTGCTGGCCTGGGTGGGGGCGCTGGCCGTGAAGCTGCGGCCCAACCCCCGCCACACCTACGGCTGGAAACGCGCCACCATCCTGGCCGCGTTTGCCAACGCCCTGCTGTTGCTGCTGGCAATGGGCGGGCTGGCCTGGGAGGCCACCGGGCGGCTGCTGTCGCCCGATGCCGGGGTGCAGCACCAGGCCGTCACCATCATGGTGGTGGCAGGCGTGGGCATCGTCATCAACACCGCCACCGCGCTGCTGTTCATGCGGGGGCGCGAGAGCGACCTCAACATCCGGGGAGCCTTCATGCACATGGCCGCCGACGCGCTGGTGTCTGCCGGTGTGGTGGTGGCCGGAGCCCTCACGCTGTGGATGGGCTGGCTGTGGCTCGATCCCGTGGTCAGCCTGGCGATTGCGGCGGTCATTCTGTGGGGCACCTGGGGCCTGTTCAGGCAATCGCTGCACCTGCTGTTTGATGGCGTGCCCGACAACATCGACCCCGCCGCCGTGCAGGCCACCCTGGCGGCCCTGCCCGGCGTGAGCCGCGTACACGACCTGCACATCTGGGCCACCGGCACCGCGCACACCACCCTCACCGCCCACCTCGTCATGCCTGACGGCGGGGCCGACGATGCCTTTTTACAAGCCGCCACCGAGCAATTGCGCCAGCGGTTTGACATCACCCACGTCACCCTGCAAACCGTGCGCGTGCCCTTTACCGAACCCTGCCAGCCATCATGATCACCACCACCAACGCCACCACCTTGCGCACAGCCGCCACCGCTGCCGTCCTGTTGTCAGCCAGCCTGCTGGCCCTGCCCGCCACCGCCCACGCCAGCACCCAGCTGGCCCTGGACAAAGGCTGCATGAACTGCCACGGCAACCCCATCCGCCAGCATGTTCCCAACTTCGAGCAACTGGCCAGCCATGCCGCCAAATACCGCGACCAACCCGGTGCCGACCAGAAACTGGCCGACAAGCTGCGCGCGCACGAACTGTTTGGCAACGTCACCGGCCACGAAACCCTCACCCCCGAATCCGCCCTGGCCCTGGCCCGCTGGATCATCGGCGGGACGAAGTAGGGCGGTCTGGCCATGAAAACCAGCACTGCCGTGCCAAATACCGTGCCCAATGCCGTGGTCAACCGCGTGTTCGATGGCGAGGCCAGCACCATGACTGCCTGGCGAGAGCATTTGCGCCTGACCCAGGCCGAAGTGGCCGAGCGCATGGGAATCACCCAATCGGCTTACGCCCAGATGGAAGCCGCCAAACGCCCCCGCAAAGCCACGCTGCAAAAAGTGGCCCACGCACTGGGGCTGGAGCTGGATCAACTGGCCTGGTAAACCCAGCCAGGGCGGTTGGCCCCGCCTATCATTGCCAGCATGGGAGCCAACACACACACCACCACCGCCGCCCACGCCTCCGGCGTGCCCCACCAACCCACGGCCCAGCCCGTCGGCAACGCCCCCGCCAACCCGCCCGCCACGCCCCAGGCCGTGGCCGCGTTCATTGCCAGATGGCAGGGCGTGCAGGCCAGCGAACTCTCCACCGCGCAGAGCTTCGTCAACGACCTGTGCGACCTGCTCGGCCAGCCCCACCCGCACCCCACGCCCGAGCAAAGCTACATGTTCGAGCGGCCCATCACCTTCAGCCACGGCGATGGCAGCACCAGCCCAGGCCGGGTGGACTGCTACCGGCGCGGCCACTTTGTGCTGGAGGCCAAAAAGCTCAAGGCCGCCAGCCACACCAAAGGCTTTGACGACGGCCTGCTGCGCGCCCGCAGCCAGGCCGAAGCCTATGCCCGCGCACTGCCCGCCACCGAAGGCCGGCCCCCGTTTGTGCTGGTGGTCGATGTGGGCACCGTCATTGAGGTGTATGCCGAGTTCAGCCGCAGCGGCGGCACCTACACCCCGTTTCCCGACCCCCGCAGCCACCGCCTGGCCCTGGCCGACCTCGCCCGCCCCCAGGTGCTGGCCCGTCTGCACGCCATCTGGAGCGACCCCGACAGCCTCAACCCCGCCCGCATCAGCGCCCAGGTCACCCGCGAAGTGGCCGACTTGCTGGCCCGCCTGGCCAAAACCCTCGAATCCCGCCATCCGCCCCCGCAAGTGGCCGCCTTCCTCACCCGCTGCCTGTTCTCCATGTTTGCCGAAGACGTGGGCCTGCTGCCCCCCGTGGCCAGCGGCGCTTTTCAGCACCTGCTGCACACCCACCGCGCCCGCCCCGACGTGCTGCAACGCATGCTGGCCAGCCTGTGGGCCGACATGGACACTGGCGGCTTCAGCCTCGCCCTGGCTGCCGACGTGCTGCGCTTCAACGGCAAACTGTTCAAAGGCGCGGGCACCGACGGCTACAGCCTGTGCCTGACCACCGACGAAATCGACCTGCTCACCCTGGCCGCCCAGGCCAACTGGCGCGAGGTGGAGCCAGCCATCTTTGGCACCCTGCTGGAGCGTGCGCTCGACCCCGTGGAGCGCCACGCCCTGGGTGCCCACTACACCCCCCGCGCCTACGTGGAGCGGCTGGTGCTGCCCACCGTCATCGAGCCGCTGCGTGCCGAATGGGGCAACGCCCAGGCCGCCGCCCTGGTGCTGGCCCACGAAGCCACCGAGCTGGAGGCCAACCCCCCCGCCGTCACCAGCAAAAAAGACTTTGCCGCCCTCGACCGCCACCACGCCCAGGTGCGGGCCAAATGGAAAGAAGCCCGCCAGCAGGTGAAAAACTTTCACCACCGGCTGTGTACCCTGCGCGTGCTCGACCCCGCCTGCGGCAGTGCCAACTTTCTGTACGTCACGCTGGAGCACCTCAAGCGCCTGGAGGGCGAAGTGCTCAACCAGCTCAACGCCCTGGGCGAAACCCAGGATGCGCTCGATCTGGGGGCCGAAACCGTCACCCTGCAACAGCTGCGCGGCATCGAGCTGAACGAGCGGGCCGCCGCGCTGGCCGAGCTGGTGCTGTGGATTGGCTGGTTGCAGTGGCACATACGCAGCCGGGGCAACGCCGCCGTGGCCGAGCCGGTGGTGCATGACTACCGCAACATCGAGTGCCGCGATGCCGTGCTGGCCTGGGACGCGCAAGAGCTGGCCACCGGCCCAGACGGCGCACCGCTGACGCGCTGGGATGGCCGCAGCTTCAGGCCGCATCCGGTCACGGGCGAGCCGGTGCCCGACGAAGCGGCCCAGGTGCCGCAGTGGCGCTACCTGGGCGCACGGCAGGCGCAGTGGCCGCAGGCCGATTTCATCGTGGGCAACCCGCC
>CALMMY010000400.1 GCA_937868695.1 uncultured Comamonadaceae bacterium | reverse complement strand
ACGCCCCAGTGCAGGTGCGGCCCGGTGGCGCGGCCTGTGGCACCCACCGCGCCCACGCGCTGGCCAGCTTGCAGCACATCGCCCGTCTGCACGCCGATGGCGCTCAGGTGGCACACCATGCTCAGCAGCCCGCCACCGTGGTCCAGCCACACCGTGTTGCCGTTGAAAAAATAGTCGCCCGTGTCGATCACCCGGCCTGCCAGCGGAGCCAGCACCGGCGTGCCGGTGGCGGCGGCAATGTCCATGCCGCTGTGCGGATTGCGGGCCTGCCCGTTGAACACCCGCCGCAGCCCGAACGAGCTGGAGCGCCGCCCCGGCGCGGGCACCTGCATGCGCAGGGCCGCAGGCGTGGCCCACTGGCTGGGTGGCACCGGGCTGAAGGTGGCCATCACCTGCTGCTGGTGGGCGCGTTCGCTTTCAAACCGGGCCAAGTCGCTGGCAGACAGATCGACTGTGCGCGGCTCCACCTTCAGCTGCTGCTCGGCATAACGCTTGTCGCGGATGGTGTAGCCCAGCGTGTGCGGCGCGGGCTGGCTTTCCAGCCAGGCCACGGTCACGCTGGCCTGGCCCGGCGTGGCCGACAGCGGAATGCCCACCAGAGCCGTCCACCCGCTGGCTGTGCCCACCACCAGCACCGGCACATCACCGCTGAACACCTCGGGCGGCGTGGCCGACGGCCCCAAAGCCAGCCGCGCCACCCCGCCGGGCACTTCGGCTGCCACCGGCCACACGCCGGAGGCCGATGCTGCGGCTGGCCAAGCCGGGGTTGCCGCCAGCCCCAGCATGCCCAGCACGGCGCTGCGGCGGGTGAGTGTGGCGGGTGCGTTCAGAGTGGCAGGGTACGGGGTCATGCGGAATCAGTCTCTGGCAGCGGTGGTAGCGGTGTCGGGCAGCGTGACATGGGGGGCGAACATGCGCATGGCCTGGGCCACGCCGGGGATGAGCCGCACGGGCTTGAGTTTGACTTGCGGGTGCGCCGTGGCAAACACGCGAAACACCTCGTCAATGAAGCCTTGGCCCACCAGTGTCACCCCTTCAAAATCCAGAATCACAGTTTTGAACTGGGTGGCCCGTTCCACCACCCATTTGCCTTGCGAGCGTGAAGTGAGGTGGCTGCTGAGCTGGGCCAGCCGCACCGGCACCTCGGTGGTGTGGAAGGCCTCGTCGCCCACCTCGTCGGGTGTGAAGTAGCGCAGGTACACATCCTGTGCGGTGCGGGGTGTGTCCAGCGCCAGATCCATGCGCACCACGGTGCCTTGGTTGCTTGGCTTGAGCAGTCCGGGCACATCCACCCAATCAAACCGGGGCAGTGCGTGCTGGGGTGGGTTCAGGTCGAACGTCAGGCCGCGTGAGTCGATGGCCAGCCCATCCAGCATGCGCGACGACACAAACACGCCCATGCCCGAATGCCCGCTGGCCGCCGTGGTGAACTTGCCTTTGGCCAGTTCCAGCAGAGCCAGCCGGTCATCAAACAGGTTCAGCGCCTGCGCAATCTGCCGAAAAATGCCCACCCCATCGTCGGCCACCAGCATTTGCAGGCGGCCACCGGCTGGGCCATCTGCTGTCTGCGTCAGGTGCGCACCCAGCAGCAGGTGTGGGGCCTGGGAGTGGTCGAGCGCGTTGTTCAGCATCTCGGTGAAGGCGATGTTGGCCAGATTGACCACGTTGTCGGGCACTCCCTGCATCAGCGGGGCCACATGCACCTCCCACACGCCAAACTCGCCCCCGGCCTTGGCCACCGCCTCGCGGGTGGTGGTGGTCAGCCAGAAGCGCAGGTGGCCGGGTGAATAGGTTTGCCGCGTGCCAGCCCCGTGGCGCAGGAGGTAGCCTGCATCGGCCAGCTTTTTGATGCGGCGCGACACCGCCACCCGCGACAGGCCCGTGCGCTCGGCAGCGGTGCTGGCAAGCTGGAGGGTGTCGCGTGCGGTGGCCAGGATGATGGCATCTTGTTGGTCAAGCAACTGTATCGCCTCTTAATCGTTGAATTAAATTTATTGTATCGTTGTGATTCAAAACGACGATCCCGGCTCGCCCAGAAAGGCGATTTCGGGGGCGCTGGCGGCGCGGCCCAGGGCGGCATTGCGGTGGGGGTAGCGGCCAAAGCGTTGCAGGATGGCCAGGTGCCGTTGCTCGAAGGCCAGGTTGTTTTCCAGGCCGGGCTGGTCAAACAGGCGCAATGCCTCGGCATGGATGGCCAGCGATTCGCTGTGCATGTAGGGCATGTAGGCAAAGCTGCGCTGCGCCAGCGGCAGGCTGCGATCATGGCCCCCGGCCACCAGCTCCTGTGCCAGCACCAGGGCCAGCGCGTCCTGGGCAAAGGCCTGCGGTGTGTCGCGGTAAATGTTGCGCGAGAACTGGTCCAGCACCAGGATTTCGGCCAGCCGCCCGGCTGGCGTGGCCCGCCAGGCAAACAGCTCGCAGCGGGCGGCGGCCTGCAACGTGGCCTCGAAGCGCACGCGCATGGCCGCGTCCAGCGCCGGGTCTTTCATGAAATGCTGCTGCGGTGTCAGCTCTTCAAACCAGAAGTGGAGGATGTC